>CAXTGN010000767.1:940-2494 GCA_964243455.1 uncultured Acidobacteriaceae bacterium | reverse complement strand
CGCCTTGGATGGCGCCACCATCAATGGGCAGTCCCTGGCCGCGGCGATCAGCGCCAGCGGCGGCGCTGTCACCGACGTGACCAACCTGCACGTAACGGTCAACGGGGCGTCGCAGCTCGTCGGAGCCGCCCTGAGCAGCGCCACGACCGCCGCGAGTGCGGCGCTCCCGGCTACCAGTCGAGACCAGGCGAACGGTGTTGCCGGTCTCGGGTCGGACGGCAAGGTCATCCCATACCTGGTCGGCGCGCTCGACAGCGGCACGGTCAATGGACAACCGCTCGCCACCGCGATCAGTGCCGCGGGCAGCCAACTCACCGACGTGACCAGCCTCCATGTGACCGTCAACGGATCAAGCCAGACGGTGGGTCCGGCGCTCAGCAACGCCACGACGCTTGCTGCTGCTGCTCTTCCCGCCGCGTCGGCAGGCCCGCTGGCTAAGCAAGCCGGCGCCTCAGCCTCTGCCGCCGTGACCGCGGCGCTCGGCTACACCCCCTACAGCGCCAGCAATCCGGCAGGCTTTATCTCAGCGGCGACCGCAAGTGCGGCCGCGCCCGTGCAGAGCGTCGTCAACCAACAGGGTAACATCTCGGCGGGACAGATCGCGGCGTCGCTTTCCGGGCAGAACTTGTCTTCCTCGATCATCGGCGGTGGACAGACCGGGACGACGATCCGGGCGGCACAGGCGATGGACGAGCAGCATATTGCAGCGATCACCCCGCTGGCGCAGAACGCCCTGCAGACCGACAGCTTCGGCCAGCAGAACATCACTGAGACACCGACAGGCAACGGGATTTCCACCCGCTCGTCGTTCAACATGACCGCGAATGCGGCGTCCTCGACGCAGCGCGAGTTCATGGTCAATCTCGGGTTCACGTCAAACATAGCTCAGAATGTCACCAACGCAGACAAGGTAACGCTCTACTCCGGCATGGATTGCCAGCCCGGATCGGGCAACTGCTGGGCCTCCAACTTCCTCGTGCAGTCCGAGGCGAACTACTCCGGCGATGCCACCGCCGGAGAGTTCGACGCCAACAACTCCGGTGCCGACGCGCCGCTCTACACCAACCGCATCGTGACTGCTCTCGGCGTCAACGGCACGATCAGCGGCACCACCAATTATATGTCGGCCGGCTTCTTCGTGGGCTCGGTGACAAGCAAGAACATCTTCCATTATGGGGTGGCACTCGCCAACAACGCGGCGAAAGATGCGGCCTACTTCGACTCCGGCAACTCGACCACGAGCTACACGAACAACGGCCCGCATTCGATGGCGACGTACTATGATGTCGGCGTCACCCCAATCTCCATCGACGCGGCGGGCACCTATGCGACCGCTGCGATCAGCACCCAAGTCGCCAATACCGGCGTCGCGCTGTTCACCGGCGCTGGGCAGCGCATCTGCATCGGAGCGCCGAGCGTGTGCTTCTACTACAACGCGACCGCCGGGACGACCGTGTTCACCCGCTACGATAAGACGCCGATCATGTCGCTGGATGCGAACGGCAATCTCCGTATCGCTGGGACGATCACGCAGAATGCGTCGGTGAGCCCGTG
>CAXTGN010000767.1:0-930 GCA_964243455.1 uncultured Acidobacteriaceae bacterium | reverse complement strand
CGCCCTCAATGAAAAGCGACACCGATCCGACATGAGCTACCTGACGAAGATGAAGCCTATCTGCCACATCGACGGCAGGACGGTGCTGGACCGGCTCCAGACAGCACACGGCACGCTGGCGATGCTGCCGATGCAGAGATGGCCTCAAGGCTACGCGCTGAACTGCAGTCACCTCGGCCTCGTCCTGGCTTCCGGGCGCCAGGATCGCTCTGCAAAAGCCTCCTCGCTGCCTTCCCCAACGCGTCAAGCTATCTCCGAGATGGAAGAGGCGCTTTCGTGGCTCGACCTCCTGCCAGATCCGCCGAGCGACGTGCGGACCGCGGTGCAAATGCGGTGTCTGACTTCGCCGTATACCGGCGCTATCCACATGACGTGGATCGCTATCGGCGAGCTGCTTGATTGCAGTCACACGCACGCTCGCACCCTCTGTCTTGAGGGAATATCGATTATCACCGAAGCCCTCGGCAGGCCGGCTAAGACGAGTGTGCCGGCGACTTCGACATGGGCCGAGTAGACCGGCCCCAACTTTGATCTAGCCGAACTGTCGAGCAAGCGAACCGTCACCAGGCGCCGCTGCTCCCTGAGCCTGTCCGACCGCTGCCTTAACTGGCCAGCGGCTTTCGCTGTTGGAGTAAGTCATGCCGGCCTGCCGTATCTCTGGGATCGAGAACCTGGTGTCGGGTTCCCGTCGAGAAGCTGCGGCCTGATCTATGGCCGGAGGTCTCAACCGCTTCAACTTCACGCCGCCGTCGAACCCGTCCTCGACGTGCTACGTGCAGTGGCTCGGGCAGTCGAATGCCGGGTTTTGTATCGACGGCACGCATAACTACGCGCTCGACCAGGCGTTCGGCAACTTCTTCGTGCCGATTTGCGGCTTCCCGACGGCACCCCAGCGGGTCTGGTTCGAGAGCGGGCAGGGGCCAAACTCCG
>CAXTGN010000766.1:2170-2496 GCA_964243455.1 uncultured Acidobacteriaceae bacterium | reverse complement strand
GAAGGCAGTGTCCGAGAGTTGGCTTTGGAGCTGGTGAACTCCTCAGGAGCCCGCACACCTGTTCTGATCAATGCCACGCTTGAACGTGGCAGAGAGGGACAGCCTGACCGGATTCTTATGGCCGTCTTCACAGCGCGGGAGAGACGTCGTTACGAACAGGAACTTCTACGTTCGCAGAAGGTAGCCGAACAGTTGGCGGAAGTCATCCATCGATCCTCAGACGCGATCATCACGGCATCTGAAGCCGGAACTATTCAGAGCTGGAATGAAGGAGCTGAGCTGATGTTTGGCTTCAGGTTGGGGGAGGTGATTGGGCAGTCCCTTCG
>CAXTGN010000766.1:0-2160 GCA_964243455.1 uncultured Acidobacteriaceae bacterium | reverse complement strand
TGACCTAATCTTCCCAGAGAGCTTCAGGAGTGAGTTCGCATATCTGCTGAAGAGCCTCCGGGCAGGGAATCGAGCTATTCTCGAGACAAAGGCGAAGCACCACCTTGGATACGAGTTGGCCGTGTCAGTAAGCCTCAGTCCACACATCGAGCCGCCTGGGGACCTTGTAGCTTTCTCCGCGATCATTCGGGATATTACTTCTCGCAAGCTCTCGGAAAAAGCGTTGATCCAGAATGAGAAGTTGGCTTCGTTGGGCAGACTGGCGAGCTCGATCGCGCACGAAATCAACAATCCACTCGAGTCCGTCACGAACCTTCTGTACATCATGGACCTGCAGACCGCAGACCCAGAGATGAAGCAGCATATCAAGACTGCTCAGGACGAGCTTGCGCGTGTGTCACAGATTTCTACGCACACCTTACGGTTCCACAAACAGAACTCAAACCCTTCTGAGCTTCAGGTCGGGGAACTGTTTAACTCCATTCTTGCGATGTACCGAGCTAAAGTTGTGGAGCTTGGTGTCGAGGTCCAGGTGAAGCAGTCGGATTCTAAGCCCCTGCTTTGTTATGAGGGCGAAGTTCGACAAGTGGTCACAAACCTGATCTCTAACGCCCTTGATGCAATCTCCTCTGGTGGCCGACTTCTTTTAAGGCACCGGGACGCGACTCTGTGGTCGACGGGTGCTGCGGGCATACGAATCACAGTCGCGGACAACGGTGCAGGCATAAGCCCGGAGACGCTTGGGCACATCTTCGAGCCCTTCTTCACGACGAAAGGAATGGCAGGCACCGGTCTAGGCCTCTGGATCACTCATGATTTAGTGCAGAAACACCAGGGCACCATCCGTGTGCGTAGTCGGCAGGGTGCTGGGCGCAAGGGCACAGTGTTTGTGGTCTGCCTTCCCCATCTAGCCTGACGAAGATCCATTGCTGAGCGGGCGGACTTCGGCCATCGTTTCCCAAGGCCTCACACTGTCTCATGTGGAACAATCCTGAAACGATATCGGCCAGCGGAGGAGGTCCACCTTGAATGCAGCTTGTGTGGACGATGTGCTCATCAATGACCATTTGCTGCAACGGGAATCCCGTCCGGCCCGGCTGGACCTAGAGATTGAAGCGCTGCATGGATTCTCCAAGTGGGAACCGCGCAGGCTGCAGTTCGGCCGGGTGAATCCTGTTCCAGAAGTCCTGAAGCGTCAGAGGTCCGGCTTGAGTGACGCCGAACATGGCTTCGGCGAAGTCCGACCAGTGCAGTTCCCCTGTTTGGAGATTCAGGTTCCAGACACCGATGTTGGCGGCTTCCGTGGCCAGCCGGAGAGTTTCGAGCGCTTCTTCGGCGGTCTCTATCTTTACATTCTTCACGTAATGCCCTAAACCGATCTCGGACTCACTCCACGTTTAGATGTAGATGCTGGTCAGAGTGAAGGTAAGGGCTTCAAGGGATCAAGACAGCATCTTTCGGCAAGAGGGAACCATCGAGAGGTGTTTTGTCAGCCGAAGAACTCTCAGACGTACAGGTTCTGAAGAAGTCGCTCCGTCACGTCATAGCACTCGCAGGCAGCCGCCCGTAAGTTCTCGCGGGAGAGGATGGTTACCTTGCCACGGGTGTATTCAATCAAGCCGCTGCGCTGCAGTGTGCCAGCGGCCAGGGCGACCGTCGTGCGACGCGCTCCCAGCATCTGAGCGATGAACTCCTGGGTTAGCTGGAAGGTGTCGTCCTGCGTCCGGTCCTGGACCATCAGAAGCCAGCGTGCCAGACGAGGCTCCGCCTCGTGTACAGCATTGCAGCCGGCAATTTGAAGGGTCGTCATTGCCTGTTGCTGAACGCATTGCAGAACTCGGGTACGGATCTCTGCAGAGCTCAGAAAGAGGTCTCGAAGCACTGCGAGGGGTACCTTGTAGCCGGTCCCTGCAACCTGCATGACACACTCCGCCGTAGGGGCAGAGGTCCCGAGAAGGGAAAGCGCACCCGCCATGCCCTCACGTCCAATGAGCGCCGTCTCTGTCGTGGCACCCTCAAAGTGTCCTATGACGACGCTGGCAATGCCGGAGGTCGGAAAAAACGCAAAACGCGGTTCCTCCTCTTGGTTCTGAAGTGAGTATCGCGTGGGGAGCTCCAGCTCCTTGGACTGCGCAAGAATCGCATCCCGGCTTTGTAGCG
>CAXTGN010000765.1:0-2497 GCA_964243455.1 uncultured Acidobacteriaceae bacterium | reverse complement strand
TACGACAGCGTGCCAGCGGCCAGGGCGGTTTTTGAGGAAGCAGATGATGCCCTGGATTTTCCTTTATCGAAGCTGATCTTTGACGGTCCGGAAGAAGAGTTGCGGATGACGGAGAACACCCAGCCGGCCATCTTGACCATGTCGGTAGCGGTCTGGCGTGCGCTGGAGCCTGAGTTGAAGAACCGTGACCTGAAGGTCAGCTTCGCGGCCGGCCATTCGCTGGGAGAATACTCGGCCCATGTGGCTGCGGGAACGTTCTCGTTCCGGGATGCGGTGAAAACAGTCCGCGCGCGGGGGCAGTTCATGCAAAGTGCGGTGCCGGCCGGCGAAGGCGCCATGGCAGCCATTCTGGGTCTGGACCGCTACGTGGTGAACGACATCTGTGCACGGGTCTGTGATGAGCTGGCACCACCACCACCGGAGGATCCAGCTGACCCGACAGAACAGAGTGCCGCCGCCCGTGAGGCGCTGACCGACCCCTCCAATCCTGCCAGTACACCCGCCGAGGCAGCATCGCGGGTCTCTGCTGTGGTATCTCCGGCCAACATTAACTCGCCTGAGCAGATCGTGATCTCAGGCGATAAGCAGTCTGTGGAGCGTGCTGCCGTACTGTGCAAGGAAGCCGGGGCAAAACGGACGGTCATGCTTCCCGTCAGCGCACCCTTTCACTGCGCGCTGATGCAGCCCGCACAGGAGTGTCTGGCCAGTACGCTGGAAGCTGTCGCCTTTAAGGATCCGTGTTTTGAGATCATCGCGAACGTGGACGCGCGAGCTGTGAAGCGGGGTGCTGACGCCCGCGATACGCTGATCCGTCAGGTCACGGGAGCGGTACGCTGGGTGGAGTGCATTGAGCTTCTCCGCAGCAGTGGGGCGACACATTTCCTGGAAGTAGGACCGGGGCGCGTGCTCACCGGTCTGAATCGGCAGATCGATCGGTCGCTGGTAACGGCGAATGTCGAGGACCCTGCCGGGTTGGAGAAGGCGCTCGGGCTGCTTGGGGGAGTGTCTTAGTTCTCAGTTGCTGGTGGCGAAGTGCTCCCTTTCGGAGGTTACCGGTTCGTGCTGCAGCCACGCTGCCCAAGCCTCGAGAGCGCGCTCGCACTGGATACGATGGCGCTCTTTCTTGTCGCGGATGCGGCGGCGGAGGTCTTCCTCAAGCGGCGGCAGCAGGTCAAAGGTGATGTTGGCCGGTTGAAACCGCTTGCCTTCAGCGTGCGTGATGTAGTGGTTCAGCGAGCCATGGGCAGTGGCGCGCGGCGCGGGAGTGGGCAGCTCGCCCATGGCAAGACCCGCGGCGAAGCGGCCAGCGAGCAGGCCCCCCGCGATAGACTCGGTGTAACCCTCGACGCCGGAGAGCTGCCCGGCCACAAGAATGGAGGGATGCGCGCGAAGCTGGAGCGTTTCGGTCAGCAGTGACGGCGCGTGGATGTAGGTGTTGCGGTGAATCTGGCCGTAGCGCAGGAATTTCGCGTTTTCCAGGCCGGGAATCAGGCGCAGCACGCGGGCCTGCTCACCGAATTTCATATGGTTCTGGAAGCCGACGAGGTTGTAGCTGTCGGCCCGTAGGGTCTCCTGGCGGAGCTGGACGGCGGCGTAGGGCCATCGACCGGTTTTGGGATTAGTGAGGCCGGCGGGCTTCATGGGGCCGAAACGCAGGGTGTCGCGGCCGCGACGCGCGAGCTCTTCGATGGGCAGACAGCCCTCGAAGTAACAGGGCCCAGGGCTCAGGGTCCGGGGTCCGGAAGACGCATTCTTCAACGGCGTTCGGTCGGC
The DNA here is from genome assembly GCA_964243455.1 of uncultured Acidobacteriaceae bacterium. Taxonomy (GTDB): domain Bacteria; phylum Acidobacteriota; class Terriglobia; order Terriglobales; family Acidobacteriaceae; genus Granulicella. The sequence continues at coordinate 724 of CAXTGN010000765.1, read as the reverse complement.
CGCAGATTCGTCCTCTGTGCCCTGCGCTCTGGTCCCTGTGCCCTCGCCCTCCGGAATGTGTTTCCAGGTTTTGGGCTCTTCGCGCTCGGCAGAGATGAGGGCATCGAGGAAAGTGTCGTACTCCTCTTTCGTGAAAGGGCAGTTGATGTAGTCGGCTGTGCCGCGATCCCAGCGGGCGGCGAAGTAGACCTTGTCCATGTCGACCGTGGACGCATCGACGATGGGCGAGATGGAGTCGTAGAAGGCGAGGTGGTCGGCGCCAGTGAGACGGGCGAGTTCATCGGCCAGGGGCGAGCTAGTGAGAGGGCCGCTGGCCAGGATCTTGATGGTGTCGGGGTCGTTCTCGTCGAGGTGGGTGACTTCTTCGCGACGCACGGTGATGCGAGGCTCGGCTTCAATCATGTCCGCGACACGTCGGCTGAACTCGGCGCGATCGACGGCGAGGGCGTGACCGGCCGGGACGGCACTGGCATCGGCCGCCTGCAACAGAAAGCTGCCGGCGCGGCGCATCTCCTGCTTGAGGAGCCAGGGGGCGGAGTTTTCGGTTTCGCTTTTGAGGGAGTTGGAGCAGACGAGCTCGGCGAAATCGGCCGTCTGGTGCGCTTCGGTGGAGCGCAGGGGGCGCATTTCGGATAGGATGACCTCGCAGCCTGTGCCGGCAGTAAGCGCGGCGGCCTGCAGGGCGGCTTCGGGGCCGGCGAGGCCGCCGCCGATGATGTGGATT
>CAXTGN010000764.1:324-2501 GCA_964243455.1 uncultured Acidobacteriaceae bacterium | reverse complement strand
CCCATGCCCCAGTCCTTGTAGTAAATCGAAGTTCCATCCTTCACCGTGATCGTGCCGGAGCGGTTCTGGCCGACCTGATTGCCCTTCGATCCGGCCAAGGATTGAGCAGAAACCAGCGTAGAGTCCAGTGGCAAAGCCAAGGAAGCAGCCGTCAACGCACTACCCACAACGAAGTCGCGTCTTGTCAGTGCTTGTTTCGGTTTCCTATTCATGTGACTCTCCTTCAACATTGTTTGATCGCCATTGCGAGAACTCGCTACTCCTGGCTGCTTAGAAAGATCGTGCTCCTAACAAAGCCAGCTCCATAGACCCGTTCGGGTAGCCAAGATACAACCATTAAGTGACAGGTCCCAATGAACATAGAAAGCGAACCCGATATTCTAGTCCATTAGCGATGTAGCAGCCTTGCTTCGCGAATGATGTTGCTTCGGCTACCGTTCGTCTGAAAGGACACCCTAAAGGATTGAGCAAGAGCACAGCTTTGGGGTCTGCGAGAAGAATCGGACCGCGATTAGCTTGAACCTATTAGTCGCACCTTTTGGGCGGAGAAAAGGAGATTCAGATGGCTCAGAGCAGCTTGGCAGAATTCATTGAAGCACTGAAGTCAAAAGGGCTATTGTGCCGCTATTCAGAGGAAAAGCGAGTGGACGAGTTGCCTCAGTTGATGGAGGCAAACCCGGAACGAGCAGTCTTGGTGGAAAGAGTGAAGGACTCCATCTTTCCGTTCTTCGCTAACGGGTATGCTACCCGCGAAATGTACGCGCTTGCACTCGAATGCAACCCTCGCGAGGTAAGCCGCGAGATCGCTCGACGAGGCACGCTGCACTATCAGTGCGGATGTGGTCGATACCGCGCCCCGCAAAGACGTAGTCCTAAAGGGAGACGACGTGGATCTGACGATCCTGCCACTGCTCAATCACCACCCCAGGGATGGGCAGGCCTATATCAACGATACTCGAATCATCACGCAGAACCCCCACACTGGTGAAACCAACGACGGGATACAACGCATGATGTTCCGGTCGAAGAATGCGACAAATGTGGATATGCGAGCCGTTCATCATGGTGGTTCGATAAATGGGAAGCTGCACCACGACCTCGGTCGAGACATGCCTGTCGCAATTTTGATTGGCGGCCCGACTTTAGACAAAATCTCGTCCATGGATGCGAGTGCCCGGCTCCGGAATCGACGCTTGGGACAAGCTGGGTGGCTTTATCGGGGGCTCAGCCAAAGTGGTTAAGTGTGAGACCAACAACCTCTTGATCCCGGCGATCGCAGAGATCGTGCTTGAAGGTCGAGTGATCACAAGCGAAGCAATGATCCATGATGAAGGTCCGTATGGAGAGTTTCCGGAAAACTACGGAGCTGGCCTGCCGCGGAACTGGAAGGTAGAGATCGATTGCATTACTTACCGGAAAGGGGCCATCTATCAGCACGCGACCATCGGTGGTTTACACCCGGGCAAGACCGATATGTACGCATTTCAACAAGCAATTGAGGGCGAGCTTTTTGCACAGCTCGAACGCGTTGGGTTACTTGTTATGGACGTGGTTGCGCCAGCTGATTGCGGAGGCAATGTGGCTACGCGCAGATTAAGGTACGCGCGGGCGGAGATGCTATGCAGGCATTGGGGGTCACGCTCGCGGGATGCCGCCAATATATGCCCAAGATTGCCTAGGTGTTTGATGAAGACGTCGACATTCACGACGACGCACGCGTGAAATGGGCGCAGGCGTGGCGATATAACCCAGCGCACGGAACCCTCATACTTCCCGCTCAGAACGCGATGCCGCTGGATCCAAGTCTGAAACAGAGCAAGCCGCCCTTCTACGTGACGAAGATTGGATTCGACTGCACGATGGGAGCTGACGCCAACGTTGTTGGCTTTTTGGCGGCGACTGTAACAGATCCGATCCCACAGCCCGGGTCAGTGCGAGTGCTATCTGAACCCGGACTCTTGGCTGAGATGCAAAGCTTTATCAATGAAGAACCAAGGACCTGGCAGGAGGTTTTGGAGCACTTCGCGGGCCAGCCATATCCGCCCGTATACCGCGCGTTCGGCCAACTTCGCAACAAACTCGGACGCGTGCTGAGTGCGGGCCCTACCTTTCCGTATACCTTCTCCTCGGCAGGCGATTTCGTTGGTGCGAGCAAGAGCGAATGAGTCTGCTCTGGT
>CAXTGN010000764.1:0-314 GCA_964243455.1 uncultured Acidobacteriaceae bacterium | reverse complement strand
GCGATGTTAGATCCGTCCTGTTGCCCTTTGATCCTTTCCACATATGGAAGAGGCGAACGATGAAGCCGATCGTTATAGGGAGATCCGGCGCCACAGGGGCAATCTACGGGATTCGCTTGTTGGAGGTCCTTCGCGAAGCCTCCACCGAAACTCACCTCATCCTTACGCCATCAGCAAAACGGACTATTGTGCTCGAAACCAATTACTCGATAGATCGAGTAGAAGCTATGGCTGATCGCGTCCATCGCTCAGCAGACATAGCGGCTTGCGTCTCGTCAGGCTCATGTCGATCGAGTGACATGATAGTTGCTCCA
>CAXTGN010000763.1:0-2502 GCA_964243455.1 uncultured Acidobacteriaceae bacterium | reverse complement strand
GCGGGCGCGGACGATCATGGCCGCCGATCTCGCGGCGCGCACCAGCCAGGAGCTCACCCCTCAGGAAACAAGCGGACTGATCCGGTTTGTTGCAGCCACCCACGCAGAGACGACCCCGGTCACCGAGATGCTCTCGATGGCTTCGGCCTCCACCTCGCTTGATCCGCTGCTGGTTTCGCTGAAGGCCATTGAGCCCTCGCGCTACCCTTTCTACGGCTCCGTGGTGCTGTCGCCGGCGATACCGCTCGGGCAGGCCGTGACAGACACCAGTGTGGCTGTCGGGGACGATCTGCTGTTGCGCCTGCATCTGAAGGTTGGCGACTCCATCAAACTCAACGACCATGTCTATCGTGTCGCGGCGGTCGTGCAGGAGGAACCAGACCGACTGAGCGGAGCGTTCGCCGCTGGGCCACGTGTGCTCATCTCGCAGCATGCGCTGCAAGAAACGGGGCTTCTGGCTCCGGGCTCGCGCGCCACGCGGCGTGTGCTGGTCCGGATGCCTGCGCCGGCCCCGGGGAAGGCCGCATCCGACGACGCAATCGCCCACGCGAAAGCGGATCTCCAGACGGCCCTGCCCGATGCGCAGGTGGCGGACTACCGAGAAGCCAATGAGGGCCTTACGCGTGCGCTGGATGGCGCGACGGGGCTGCTTTCGCTGATGTCGCTGGTCGCCCTGGTGCTTGGGGCCATCGGTGTAGCCATGGCCATTCGCGCGCACTTGTCGCAGCGCATGGATTCCATTGCGATCATGAAGTCCCTGGGCGCAGGCTCAGCGCAGGTGATGAAGATTTACCTGCTGCAGACGGTGTTGCTGGGCCTGGCTGGCGGCATCCTTGGGCTGTTGCTGGGCTTCGGCGTGCAACTGGCGATGCCCATTTTTCTGGCGCGCCTGCTGCACCTTACGCCAACTTTTCATTTGGATCCTCATGCTCTGGTTCTGGGGATCACGGCGGGCGTGCTCACGACGTTGTTGTTCAGTCTTCCTCCGCTGCTCGACATCCGCGGCGTGCGGCCCATCCTGATCCTTCGACGGGCCGTGGAAAGCTCGGACGATCCCTTCGCCCAGCGGTTCATGCGCCGGCTGCGGGGCTCCGGTGTGCAGATCGGGTCCTTCGTTGTCATTCTCGGTGGCCTTGTGCTGCTTGCCACTCAGGTATCGGCGTCGCGGCAGATTGGCAGCATCTTCGGCTTCGGCCTCGCGGGTGCATTGATTGTCCTGCTTGGCCTGGCTGCGGGGCTGCTTGCGTTGCTGAAGGCCCTGCTGGACCGCACGCGCCTCAGTCTACCTTCCTCACTTCGCCACGGTCTGGCAAACCTCTACCGCCCCGGCAATCCGTCCGCCGCGCTGCTGGCTGCTCTGGGGCTGGGCATCATGCAGATTGCCACGGTGTATACCGTGCAGCACGCGGTCGTGAGCGATATCTCCACGACCTCGCTGAGCAAACTGCCCAACCTGTTCATGATCGACATCAGCCCTGATGAAGTCGACGCCGTGCGCTCGCTGCTGACGCACGTGCCGCACGTGCAGGGCACGCCGGAGATCCTTCCCGTGATCGGCGGCCGCATCACTGCGGTTAATGGGACAGCGCTTGCCGATTTGAAGCTGCCGAAGATGCGACGGCGCGGCTTCGGCAACATCAACCTGACCTACGCGCTCAAGACGGATGAGCCACCCATCGGTGACCGGGTCATCGAGGGTAAGTGGTGGACCGCGGCGCAGTCTGCAGACGCAGCCAAGCAGCCCGTCATTGCGATCGACCGTGCCGAAGCCAAGTTTCTCGGGGTGCAGCCGGGTGGGACGCTTGACTTTTCCGCGCAGGGGAGTGACTTCACGGCCAAAGTCGTCGCGCTCTTTGAGCCTGACTCGCAGCATGCCTTTTCACGTGCCGCTTTCGTGCTGCCGGAGCCTGTGCTGCATGGCCTGCCTGCTGTCTGGTATGGCGGTGTGCATGCCGACCCTGCGGCTACCGGCGATGTGCGCCGCGTCCTCTATCAGCATTTCCCATCAGTCACCGTGATCGATGTCGCGGCTACCGTAGAAACCGTTCGCCAGGCCGTGCTGCAGATCGTGAACGTGATCCAGTTCCTGGCGGCTTTCTCGGTCTTTGCAGGCGTAGTCATTCTGGCCAGTGCCATCGCTGGGACGCGTTATCGCCGCATTCGCGAGGTGGTGGTGCTCAAGACGCTGGGCGCGACACGCTCGCGCATCGCCACGATCTTCTCCATCGAATTTGCGACGCTCGGCCTGATCGCAGGCGCTGTCGGTCTTGTGTTTGCGAACATCGCGTCCCGTGTGCTGCTGAAGCGGGCGCTTCATTTCGACTACCATTTTCAGCCCATTCTGACGCTTGTGGCATGGCTCGGCGCGGGAGTCCTGACCATCGCTTGTGGGTGGATCGCAAGCCATCGTGTGCTCGGGCAGAAGCCGCTGGAAGTTTTGCGCGAAGAGTAACTCCGGGATTGACCGGAAGTGGGCTTGGCTGTACTCTCAAACAGGTGGTC
>CAXTGN010000762.1:1975-2504 GCA_964243455.1 uncultured Acidobacteriaceae bacterium | reverse complement strand
CGCCGATCTCGCACGCCATCGTGAAAGCGTTGTATCCAGGGGACGTCTCCCAGCGATCTTGCTCGCTGCACGGTCCCGTCTCAAGCAGGAAGCAAACAGCACGATAAATCATGGGCCAGGGATCGAAGCTACCCAATTGGCTGGAGTCGCGGAGACGGGCGGCGAGCATGACCGGCATTGCGATCCCATCTTTCTGGATCGCACCCCAGTGACGCGTGCCGTCCAGCCACATGTTCTGTGCCCAGGAACCATCCTCTTCCTGCGTGCATGCCAGGTAGAGCAGGCTGGCGCGGGCGGCCTGGCTATCGCCTGCTGCAAGCTTTCCGATCGCAACCTCAACCAGGTCTCGAGGCCACGCCACGTGATAGCCCCCTTTGTCCGTGTCGCCTTCAGCAAAGCCCCACGGGATAGAAAGGCTGGCGACGAAACCCCCCGGAAAGCTCTTGGACTGGTGCGCCTGCAGAACCATGGTGCTGACCCGGTACAGATCCAGCGCAGCCCCGGATCGATCTGGAATGGCTGCGTACCT
>CAXTGN010000762.1:0-1965 GCA_964243455.1 uncultured Acidobacteriaceae bacterium | reverse complement strand
GTCCTGCTGTTCCCTCCACTGTTTGGTGAACCGGCTCAGAGCGTCCTCGAAAGGCTGAGTGACCCCGGCACGCGCATGAAGACACGCCTCCGAGTCCGACTGTCCGAAGGCCACAGCGACCTTGAACCCCGCGCTCCGCTGCTTCCAGTCCAGTTCACCGCAGAGCATCGCATTCCCCTGGGCGAAATTGTAGGAGTGGGGAAGGTGGCCATGCTTACGCAGGTCTTCGATCGCATCGTGATGACCATGGTACGTACATGTCGCTTGCAGGAAGTCGACCTCCGCAAAGGCCGCCAGGTTCGATCCATTGTTGGCGGCGCATAGCATCGTTTTGCCCTTATAGCTGCCAACCCAAAGCGTGTTGTTGCGGCCTTCCCCACTGATCTGTGGATCGACCAGAAGGAACAGCCGAAGGTCCTTGCCTGTCGGCGCAAGGTCCTCAAGCCGAACGCGAATCAGAATGGCGTTCCTGGCAGGATCGCAACAGATCTCCTTATGAAGCCGGTAACGCCCCGTGGGACAGGCGCAGACAACTTTGTATGCTGGAACACCTTGGGTCAGGTATTCCACCCGGTGCTCCACAGCTCCACTTTCATCCGAGAAGTACCGGTCGCCATCCGTTATCAGGAAGCGCACGGATCGGGTGTTTGGCTGATCTACATCCGGGTAATAGATCTCATCGATGCTGCCTCCCCTCAACGTGAACCACACGCGGCTATCCTGGCACGCCGCAGCGCCAACCGCGGTCTTGTTGCTGGGGGTCCAGCGTGGAGCGTTTCCAGGGCTCCCGGACTGCTCGATCTTCTTGTTCGGGTAGGTCGTCTTCTGCTGTTCTACGATGGGTGGCATAATCAGGGCCGCTCACAATGCATTTGTCCGCTCCGTCACTTGCTGTCTCTTCCTGGATGCGCATGCCTTGTGATGCTTCTTCGCCCTCCGGACCGCCTGGGATTCGTCTCCTGCCGTCGCTCCCCTCCCACGGACCCATCCCGGCGAAACGCCGCAGAGATCACCGTCACCTTCAGCTCAGCCGAACACTTTCTCGTTCATGTACTCGTTCGTGAATTTTCCCTGGGGGTCGTACTGGTGTACCAGCTCTCTGAAGTCTTTCACGCGCGGGTAGGTAGGATCCATCTGTGCCGCGCGCAACGTGTTCACCTTCGCCCAGTGGGGTCTGGGTGCGAACGGTTTCAGCTTGGCCTCCACCTGCGGGATCACCTTCAGCACAGCATCCCATTCAGGCTTCCATGTGAAGTGGATGGCAAGCGAGCGCCGCTGGTAGGCCATGCTCATCCAAAGGTCGTCCGCAGCCACCGAGCGGAGCTCTGTCACAAACAGGTGTGACGTAATTTCGTCGCGAAGGCTTTCCACGGCGAGCAGAGCCGCGTACGCCGATTCGAAAGGCACAAAGTACTCGGTCTGGATCTCGCGGCCTGTGGACGGCGTGAACTCCATCTTGAAGTGCGGCAGTCGTTCGTACCACTTGCCTACCGTGTTCAATTGATCGGTCGTCTTCTCCGCCCCTTGTCCGAGGACTGGATGCAGCTTCTCTGTGGCAAGCCTCGCGCCGTAGAAGGTCTCGGGCGGAGGCAGGGCGCCCCCTTGATCCACACGGCGTTTGATCCAAACCCTCCCAGGCTTCTTGATGCTGCCAGTTCGTGAACAGCGAAAGGCTGTATCCGGTGTTCATGATCGCCTCGAAGTTGTGCTCAAGCTCATTGAAATTCAAACCGCGGTAGACGATCTGCGACATGTCGTAGGTTGGCTCGACATCAAGGGTCACGCGTGTAACGACACCCAGGGACCCCATGTTCACCACCGCTCCACGAAAGGCGTCGCCATCCCTGGTGCGGCTCAAGCTGTGAACGGTGCCGTCTGCGGCAACGAACTCGATGGCACTCACGGAGGTCGCGAGATTGCCGTTGCGCAGACCGGACCCATGCGTCCCCGTGGCCACCGAACCAC
>CAXTGN010000761.1:417-2507 GCA_964243455.1 uncultured Acidobacteriaceae bacterium | reverse complement strand
GCCTCGTAGCGCGGCAGGTCGATGTCGTGGCCGAAGGTGGCATACGGCACGACGACCGCGATCTCCTTGCCGTGTTGCAGGAGCATCTGCTCGACCACCGCCGAGGAGGCGCACCAGTCATCCGGGTCGATGTCGCACAGCAGCGGCGTCAGCCCGCACCACATCGCCGCGTGGGCGGTGGCGGCGAAGGTGAACGAGGGCATCAGCGCGTAGCGGCGCTGCGTCGGGCGTTCGCCGATGGCGTTCTGGATCGCCAGCATCAGGCCGATGGTGGCGTTGCAGACGGTCATGCAGGCGCCCTGGCCGGCGAACATCAACGCCAGCATCCGGCTCTCGAACTCGGTGTTCACCGGGCCGAAGTTGCTGAAGACGCCGCGGTCCTCGATGGCGCCCAGCAACGCCGTGGCCTGGCTGAGCTTGGGCGGGTTGGGCCGGGTGAGCGGGACGCGCATGATCAGACCCTTTCGACGGCGGCAGCGGTGGCATCCCAGGCGAGGGTCGCGTGGGGCCATGCGGTGCCCGGATCGGGCATCGCAGCGGACAGCTCGAACGCCGGCATCTCGAACGCCGGCATGGCAGGTGCTCGCGCGGCAGTGACCGGCGCGGCGGGTGGGCGCACGGCATCGACGATCAGGGCGCCGACGTCGTTCTGCCACAGCCACAACCCGTTCGCCTGGCCGCGGAAGCTCGGCTCGCCGCCGAGCCGGCCACGCGGCACGAAGCCGGCGGCCAGGCCGATGCCGAACAAGCCGGGCAGCGGCGCGCTGTCCGCGTCGAGCACCCGGCACAGGCCGTCCACCAGCGGCTGCTGCGGGCCGGTGCGGGCCAGCAGGCTGATCGGCGCGCTGTCCTCGTCCAGCACCGGCAGCACGTTCGGGCGGTAGCCGATGGCGGCGATCACCACGTCGGCCGCCTCGATGATGCGCCACGCCGCGGGGTCGGCCGGCTGGCTCAGCATGTGCAGCGCCAGGCGTGGCTCGGGGGCGCGCCCGCCGATGCCGCGCGCCTGCATCACCAGTTCGCGGGAGTCGAGGCGGAAGCCGGCGAAGCGGAACACGCGCCCGCTGATCGGGCAGATGTCGTCGTCGGTGAACTCGGTGTAGCCCTCCGCCGTGGCGCTGGCGGCGTCGGGGTAGTAGATGCGCAGCTCGCGCCGGTGCATCAGCGTGATGCTGCCGGCGGCGAACCTCACCTGCGGCATGCGGTTGAGCAGCGCGTGGCAGACCGCCGCGGCACTGGTGGAGCCGCCCACCACCACCACGCGCGGCGAGTCCAGGCCGGCGAGGCGGGTGGCCAACTGCTGCAGGCCGCCGGTGGAGAGCACGTCGCCCGACTGCATCAGCCGCGCGCCGCAGCGCTCGACCAGGCTCTCGCCGCCGACCGTCTCCGCCGTCAGCCGCTCGACCGGCTGCCTGGCGCCGGTGGCCAGCACCACGTTGCGGGCGAACAGGATGCGCTCGCGGCCTTGCGCGTCGCGCACCGCCACCTCCCAGCCGTCCCCGGCGCGGCGCACCGACAGGGCTTCGTGGCGGGTCAGCACCGCGCAGGCGGGGTGCTCGGCGACCATGCCGGCCAGCGTCTCGCCGACCAGGCCGAGGAACTCGCCGGCCTCGCGCAGCGGCACCGCATGCTCGCCGGCGGCGGCCAGCTTGCGCGTCAGGGGATGGCCGGCCAGCTCGGTCAGCGGGCTGCGCTCGGGGCTGCGCAGGCAGTCCACGAAGGTGGTGCCGCTGCTGTCCGAGTTGATCGCGTAGCCGCCGATCGAGCCGGCGCCCAGCGCGGGCGAGCGCTCGACGATGGCTACCCCGTCCGCCAGCAGGTCGGTGAGATGTCCCAACCGATGCGCCGCCAGCAACGGCGCCAACCCCGCAGGACCACCACCAACAAAGACAATACCAAACTGGTTTAGGGAATGTTCCATGAGGTTAATAGTTGATGAAAACAACGCACCATGCAAGCTAAAAGTACATCGCCTGCAATATTATCACGAAATACTAGTGAAACGTAAAGCTGTGTAACGCAACATCACTTTTATACATTATTGCTAAAGCCGATGTACTGCTTGTGCGCTTGGCTTGTCGTTACGAGGC
>CAXTGN010000761.1:0-407 GCA_964243455.1 uncultured Acidobacteriaceae bacterium | reverse complement strand
CTAAATTACAGTGTTTATGCAAAAGCGAGTTGCTTAGTTAAAATAAAGCAGAAGCCGCAATCCGGCTTGGCCAGTGGCAGATCTTGTCATCATAGATAGTTTTAGCAGGTCTGTCAGCTATATGGGACTAACCAGCAATAGTCTAATTTCTATGAGGCGCAATATCTTCTACTTGATGGCCGCATACCGTCTAGCTTCGATGCAGGGTTCGGTGCCACAATTCCAGGTCAGCGCTTGCTCGGCTCCCCGATTGCCGGTCAGGAGATTTAGGTAAGAAAAATCCACCGAATTCGACAGCACCCAAACGACTCTACCTGCAGCGATGTCACCGATGATCTGCTGCCGGCTTATGCTAGGAATCTGCATTCGTTGCGCCGCAGTCGTCATCACCGTCGGACGCAACTGCT
>CAXTGN010000760.1:1526-2518 GCA_964243455.1 uncultured Acidobacteriaceae bacterium | reverse complement strand
GGCTTGCCTCCTCGTTAGGAGGCGCTCGCATGGAGGCGTCAAAGGCATTTTGACAAACCTGTATAGACGACTATAGTGGATGCTGCAGGTCGATTGCACGAACCGAATGCTGTTTTACCTTTCACGTTTTCGCGAATCTAGGGAACGGCGCTGGTGCGAGGAGACGGTGCGCCGTGCTGAGGCAACATGAGCTCAACAATCACGGCCCAGAGAATGCTGACCTCAACGGGGATGATGGAGTACCCCCTCGTCACTGTAGAGGACGGCCACATCACTGCCCTGCGCAGTCTCGCGCCCCTTGAGTCTGAGCACTTCCGGGCCACCCATCGCTACGCCGAGGCCGTACTCGCCCCCGCGTACCTGGATATCCACATCCATGGCTGTGCCGGCTACGACCTCATGGACCCGACCCCGTCAGCCATGCGCGTCGTTGCGGCATGTCTTGCAAAGCATGGCGTGGGAGCCTACCTGCCAACAACGGTCACCTCTCCCTCTGACGAGACGCTGTCCGCGCTTTCTGGCCTGGCAAAAGCAATCGAGAGGGCCGGCACCGGCAGCAACCTTGGCGCGGTCCCCCTGGGCATTCACCTGGAAGGTCCTTTCCTGTCACGAGAGAAGCGAGGCGTGCATACAGCAGATCTGCTTCAGGCGCCCTCGATCGCGATGTTCGAAAGCTTTTGGCAGGCCGCGCAGGGCCAAATTCTTCTGATGACGATTGCCCCAGAACTGCCTGGTGCGCTGGAGCTCATCGAGTACGCTTCATCCCTGGGCGTACGCTGCAGCCTCGGGCACAGCAATGCAACGTTCGGTGAAGCACAACAGGCATTCCTTGCCGGTGCAGCTTCTGCAACGCATACCTACAATGCGATGCGGCGGCTGGACCACCGCGATCCAGGAATCGCAGGTTTCGTGCTCGACGAAGACCGCTTGTTCGCGGAGATCATTGCGGACGGCTTGCACGTCGATCCGGCAATGGTCCGGCTCTTCTTCAA
>CAXTGN010000760.1:0-1516 GCA_964243455.1 uncultured Acidobacteriaceae bacterium | reverse complement strand
CCTGGTCACTGATGGGATCAGCGCAACGGGAATGCCTGACGGCACATACAAGCTGGGTGACATGGAAGTGCAAGTCGTCCAGGGACGATGCACCGCCAACGGAGCCATCGCCGGCAGCACCCTCACGCTCGATCAGGGCGTGCGCAACCTGATGGAATTCACCGGTGCCGCGTTACCCGCCGCCGTGCGTGCCGCCTCACACAACCCCGCGAAGTTACTCGGCAAAGAGCTCACCTGGGGCACCTTGGAGGTTGGCCGTCCCGCCAACATCACGGCTCTGTCTCCCGCAGGTGCGGTCCTCCAAACGTTCGTGCAAGGAAGGCCGGTTGGGACCGGTGAGTGACAGCGTCAGCGTCAACAGGAATTCCTGACGGCACACACGGCAAATGCGGTCGTATAGACAACCCACTCTCAGAGGCTTAGAACAGGGATGGGAACAAACCCTCTGTCCCGAACGTTCCAGGAGATGCTCTGTTGAAAGGCCGTCCGCCTTCGATGCCCGCCGCGCCGCTGTTGGATAAAACCGGTTTCGTTCCGCTTTACTTCCAGATCCAGCGATCGCTCATGGAAAGGATTCACTCCGGTGAACTGTCCGAGGGCGACCCGCTCGCTTCAGAAGAAGAACTCGCGCGCACGCATCAGGTCAGCCGCATGACTGCTCGCCAGGCGTTACACGGCATGAAAGCGAGCGGCTACGCTGTCAGCCACAAGGGCCGTGGCACTTTTGTGACGCGGCCCAAGATGGAGAAAAATATCCTCCATCTGCAAGGATTCACCGAGGACATGAAACAGCGTGGCATGGTCCCCAGTTCTCGCCTGCTGGAGCAATCGGTCATCCCGCATCTGCGCCGTCTTCGGCTGGCGGATGACATCCCCATGGCCCTCGAAGAGTCCAACGTCCCGTTGAGGTATTACCCAGGCCTGGAACGCACAAGCTTCAAGACGAAGTCGCTGTATGCCGTGATGCGCGAACGCTACGGTCTGAGCGTCGGCTGGGCAGACGAAATCATCGAAGCCCTCCCTGCGACGCGCGAAGAGTCCGATCTCCTCACCCTTCCCAGGCGCGCGAGTATCCTGTCGATCTCACGTCTGATCATGAGCACCAGCGATCTCCCAGTAGAGGTCGCCTGCTCGCGGTACCGCGGCGACCGCTATCGCGCCTCGCTGCGTGTGCCCGCCGTCGGCAGAAGCTGATCCGCGTTTGTGCCTAGCGCTGCAAGCGGCTTATACCCGTTCAGCGCAAAGTGCAAAAGATACGCATAGCAGAGCAGCACGATGAAGAAACTGTGCTGGTAGCCGAAGCGATCAGCCAGGAACCCCTGCATCACTGGGATGATTGCCCCGCCTACGACCATGGTGACAAGGATCCCTGAGCCTTGGCTGGTAACCGGACCAAGACGGTTCAGGGCCAGGGGAAAGATACAGGGCCACATCACCGAGTTGCACAGGCCGCACAGGACTGCCGCCCACATTGCGACTGGACCCTGCATCAACAGCACAACGACGATTAGCGCAA
>CAXTGN010000759.1:1614-2520 GCA_964243455.1 uncultured Acidobacteriaceae bacterium | reverse complement strand
AAAAATGCGCAGCTTCTCACATACGGTGCAGGTATCGATCGTCTCTGCGTGTGGAGATCCGTGCAGGACGGCATCGTGAGCCATCAGCCGCTGGGTAAGAGATCGGGCCGTCGCACTTACGCCGGTTCTTCCCATAATTTGGTCAACTCGAAGTCTACGTCAGCTAAGAACATGGCCCCGCGAAGAAGAGAGAATACCTGCTCGCCATAGTACCCGCTGGATGAATCTCTAACACCGGATTAAAGGAGAAACCTGTCTTCCTTCGGGATTGGCAGGTGCCTTTCTAGTGCAAGGACTCCCATTTGAAGGACGCTGCGAGCGGTGAGGCGCCAAACTGCTCGCAGCTTTAGCCTTGGCAACGACTGCGCCCATACCGAAGGACTCGCGTGTGGCGCCGATAAAGAGCTGAAAGGTCGCTGCCGAACCGCCGAAAGATGTGACACCGAGCTGTACGGTTTCTTGGGACAGTGACGGATTGCAGGAATTGGGGCAGTCTGTACCCAGACTGACCCAATACCAGTGGCATGGTAATGGAGCACTTTGCTAACGTGGAAGTCCGACCGCATTGGCTGGTTCAGTCAGCGGACTGCCGCTCTCAGAGCGGCGTGTCCTGGATAAAGCCGCATACGCAACACGACGAGCACGGTTGATGGAGCCCAACGGCTTATGCGCTTCAAGAGAATGATCGGGCGAAAAGGAGAGCGGCTCCACGAAGCTATCACGGCCCTGATCCCATGCGGTTTGTGACGGAATCACCAGGCGAGCGACCTCTTGGTATTGAGAGAGTTCCTCTGGCCAGGCGACGGTTGCATCTTCGACCGACATGTCATCCGTTCCCGTGTTGAGCTGAACCTTGAAGCTGTACTCAGCAGGGTTGCTACGCAGGTAGGCATTGCAATCTTCACG
>CAXTGN010000759.1:0-1604 GCA_964243455.1 uncultured Acidobacteriaceae bacterium | reverse complement strand
CTTGGGATCGAAGGGCTGTTCGCAAAGCTCTCGGAGAGCCGGCGTGTCCGGAACGATGCCGAATTTCGCTACGAACTCTCCATAGCGGAAAGGCGTCTGCGAATAGAACGCCTCGCCCATGGGATGAATCAAGGGGTGACCGAAAAAGTCGAGCTTGGCGGAATTAAGCCCAACGACGTTCAGCGCTTCATTCGTTACGCGAGAGAGGGTGGAGACGACGCCCTTTGTAGTGTCAGAGAGCTTGGGAGCAATCTCGGCATTCGGTTTGAAAGCCTGTAGGAAGGTTTTCGCCGTGCCGGCGATGAACTCTTTACCCGGAGCAAAGACGAAGTCCTGTGTGTCGGCAGAGTGGCCGGAGAGTTTGGCACCCTGGACGTTGAAGACCTTTACAGACATGCCGCGCGTGCTGTTCACCTTGGAATCGTCAAGCAACTCACCGGGAGCAGAAGCCATGCGAACGAGAACATCGTACGTACCGGGCCTTGCGAACAGGCCTTGGGCGAGTTCAAAGGACAGGTCGTCACGGATGATGAGCTGACCTTTGAGCACGGCATGTGCTTTGGCGTGCGAAATACGGATCGGACGCCCATACTTTTCGCGAGTGATGTCTTGACCTTCGGTCATCAGCTTGACGATTTTGTCGTAGGTTTCCTGTTCCTCGGGTTCGACTTTTTCAATCTCTGGCGTATACAGAAGATAATTCGGCATTGTTGCTCCTTAGGCGCTGCGGCACCTTCGTAATCTGGGTTGGTCAAAGAGTCGTCGACGTTGAGTCTCGGACCTTCATCTGCTCCGCTTCTCAGCAGAGCGATGGCACAGTCTGATCAGGCTAGGGGCTAGACTATCAATATGGCAAGAACGCACGAAAAAGTAAGGTACCAACCCGAAAGTAAGGTCGTCGGACTTCCCGGCCATACAGAAGACGATTGGTCCGCAGATGCGGCTGAGGAAGCGTTCAAGCTCCTGGAAGGCCGGTGGAAGATGATGATCCTCTTCCATTTGTTTGACAAGGGAATCATGCGCTTCTCAGAGCTCGAACGCGCCATCCCCCTCGCTTCCCAGAAGATGTTGATACAACAGCTGCGCGACTTGGAGGCGAAGGGCGTTGTAAACCGGACGATCTATCGGGAGATCCCTCCCAAAGTAGAGTACGGGCTGTCGGAACTCGGTCAGGCTCTGCGTCCTGCTCTGCATGAGCTTGTTCAATGGGCCAAGATAAGAAGAGAGAAAGTCCGGGCTTTAGAATGGCCCGATGCTGAGGTTCGTCGCTCTACGTAGGACGTGCTTGGGGTAGGATCTTGGTCGCCGTGTCTGCTTGTCAGCCTGCTCCTCAAGGAATCATCTTCCCTCGCGAACACCCATCGGATCTCTCCAGTACTCCGAACTAGCGGACAGTCGATTTTGTACTCTCCCTTTCGTGAGGTCGTTGCAGCCACTCGACTCTGCGGAGCCGATACTGCTGAAACAGCATCTAAAAGTGGATCTGTGGTCGTTCAACAATGCGAAGGGCTCGGGCTTTAGGAGGGAACGGGGGTCCGGAAATGTTTGTTTACTTCAGCAAACTCTCAGAACAGGCCATACCTCATGCAACATGTTGCAGACCA
>CAXTGN010000758.1:0-2532 GCA_964243455.1 uncultured Acidobacteriaceae bacterium | reverse complement strand
CCGAGGTTATAGGCTGTGCCGTTGCCGTTGAGGTACACATCCAGGCCGGGCGCGTCGGTGGAAGTGTCGACGAGGCGGATCTGGGCTGCTTCCGGGCTGTCGGCGGTAATGTTCTGGCAGCCGGTAAGGCCAAGCGCCACGATGCATAGACCGGCCGCCGCGGCGAGGCGCAGCCGGGGTCCAGGCGAGGTCGGGATGGGAGCTTGGCGGAACATAGGTCTACTGGCTGGTTCGTGGGGATCGCTTTGCCGCGGGATCACGCTGCGGGTCGCCCAAGGCCTCACCCACTGTACGCCACGGGAAATGCTCTTCTCTATCCCCCAAACGGGGAAGACCGCCGATGGGTTGCGGATATCAAAAAATCAGCCCCGGGTCGCGGATGGGGTCCGAAACCACGGGGCTAGCTCTTGTTTGCTGCTCGCCAAGAGTAACCCGAAGTACTGTTACTAGGCAAGCGAAATGTAACCACTTCTGATTACCTTCCGAACCAGGGCAGTTAACGGCCTTGGAAACGAATGCCAGCTCTGTTGCGTTTTCGGTGGCCATTGCGCGCGATCCCATGTAGGTTGGTACGGAACCGGGCCTCGTAGTCTCACCACGCAGCACACGCACGGACGTTGAGACGTATTCCAGGCGGGTTCGAGATGAACTTTTCCACAGCCGGTAGTTTGATCGATGGTCCGGTGACGACACCGGCAGGAAGATCGACCTCCGGGCCGACTGAGCCTCCAGGCGGGCGATCGGCCCCGATTCCAGCAGAGCTTTCACCGCCGCTGAAGGCAAGCCGCGCCGGCGCTGCTTTGAGAGCGTTATTGCGCGAGGTCTGGCAGGGCTGCTGGCAGCGGTCGACGTGGCCGCGGGCGGCCGTTGTCCGGTTGCTGTTGGTGTTTGCAGGCGTTTGCACGTGTTCATGGCTGGGCATCGTACTTTCCCGGCAATCGGACGGCGTCGCGACGATCTGGCTTTCAAATGGCCTGCTGTTTGGCCTGCTGATCACGCAACCGAAACGCCGCTGGCTGTTGTACTTCGCCGCGGGCCTCACGGCGGACACGCTGGCCGATGTGGTTTATGGCGATATGTTTCGGGTGGCGTTCGGGGTTTCGCTGGCGAACTCGGTCGAGGTCGTGCTTTCGACCCTGGTGCTCACGCTGTGGTTCGGGGCACCGCTGGATCTCACAAAACGCCGGCCGCTGGTGGGGTTTCTGCTGAGTGCGGTGGTTGTCGCGACGGCCATTACCAGCGCTCTCGGGGCCAGCTGGACGCTCTTGTTCTTCGACGCCGGGCCGTGGTGGCGAATGTTTCGCACCTGGTATCTGGGCGACATGCTGGGCATGGCCGTGCTGGCGCCGGTGATCATCATTCTGCAGCGGCCGGCGTTCTTTGCCATTCTGCAGCGAAAGGAGCTGCCGCGCACGCTGCTGGTATTGGCAGTGCCGCTACTGACGACCGTGCTGGTGTTTACGCACAGCAAAGACCCGCTTATCTTCTTCCTTTTTCCGGCGTTGCTGCTGGTGGCATTTCGGCTCGGTTTTCCGGGCACGGTGCTGAACATCCTGATGGTGACCGTGCTGGCGATCGGCTTCACGGTAAAGGGGTATGGACCGCTGATGCTGATCACCGGCGAGCACATGTTGCTGCACCGGATCGTGATTGCGCAGATCTTTGTGGGGGTGGCGATCTTCACCATGTTCCCGGTGGCGGCGTTGCTGGAGGAAAAGGAGGCGTTAAAGGTACGGCTCGCGACGAGTGAGGCCCGTTTCCGATCGCTGGCGCATGCCGATGAGTTGACGGGCTTGAGCAATCGCCGGGCGTTCAACCTGCAGCTGGAAGAGGCTTGGGAGCGAGGCCGTTCCGACGGGGAACCGCTGGCGCTGCTGTTGCTGGACGCCGACCTGTTCAAGCAGTACAACGACACGCATGGCCACGTGGGCGGCGATGAATGCCTGCGTTTACTGGCGAGGGTGATGGCTCGGTCTGTCGCCGCGGTGCCGGGACTGGCGGCACGCTTCGGTGGTGAGGAGTTTGCGGCGATTCTGCCCGGAACGCCCCTGCAACGGGCGTTGGAGGTCGCCGAATGCGTGCGCGCGGCCGTGGTGAAGGAGCGGCTGTCGCATCCCGGTGCGCCATTGGGTGTGCAAACGGTGAGCATCGGCGTGGCGTCGGTGGTGCCCGTGCCGGGACAGAACGCGGCGGAGTTGGTCACGCTTGCCGACCGGGCGCTGTATGTTGCCAAGCTGCGCGGGCGCAACCAGGTCGCGTTCTTTGAGAACGCACTTAGGCCGGGCGCGGTGTCGACCAACTTGCTTTGATCGCAGGTGTGGGTAGCTCTTAGAGCCGGGGCGGGCGATGCGCGACGATGCTGTCGCGGATGCGTTCATAGGCGGCCTGGGGCAGGATGCCGCGGGTGACCAGCTGATTTTTCGCGGTGTACGACCGATTGTCGATGACGCGCTTCACGTACACGTCGCCCATGCCGGGTAACGCTCGCAGCTCTGCCGGGGTTGCAGTGTTAATGTCCAGCAGGCCGGAGGC
>CAXTGN010000757.1:0-2541 GCA_964243455.1 uncultured Acidobacteriaceae bacterium | reverse complement strand
CACCACGACCTCCGGCTCACCAAGCTTTTCCTGCGCGGCCTCCAGTCTGGCCTCTGCAGCCGCGACCTTGGCATCCATCCCGTCCCACTCGCGCTGCTCCATATAACTCAGCTTCTTCTTCCCCGAAGCCGTCGCGGACGGCGCTGTCACTCCCGCTGGCGCAGCGGATCCGTTGGCCGAAGCCTTTGCCCTGGGCTCCGCGCCTTCGGCGCGCCAGGCCTCCCACTGCATATAGTCGGCAAACAGCTCCGCATCGCCGCGACCGTTCAGGCCAAGCACCACGTTGCTCACGCGATCCAACAGGTAGCGATCATGCGTAACCAGCACCAACGCCCCAGCGAACTCCAGCAAGGCCTCTTCCAGCGTCTCCAGCGTAGGTATATCCAGGTCATTCGTCGGCTCGTCGAGCATCAGCACATCAGCCGGCTGCAGCATCAGCCGCGCAATCAGGACCCGTGCGCGTTCGCCACCGCTCAACCGGTCCACGGGCTGGTTCAACTGCTCGCCCGTGAAGAGGAACTTCGCGGCATAGCTCGCCACGTGCGTCACGCGTCCCTGATACACAACCGCATCGGCATCCGGCGCCAGCGCGCGCCGCAGGGTCAGGCTCGCGTCCAGCTCGCGCATCTGGCTTAGGTAGACCACGCGCAGGCTCGCCGCCCGTTTCACCACACCCGCGCTCACGGGGATTTCGCCCGTCATGGCGCGCAGCAGCGTCGTCTTGCCGGAGCCATTGGGGCCGCACAGCCCCAGGCGCGCACCGTTCACCAGCGCAAAGCTGACGTCACGCAGAATGTCGCGGCCGCCTAAGGTGATGGTGACATCTTCCATCTCGATCAGGCGCTTGCTCTGCCGGTCCGTCGCGTCGAAGGTGATGCCCGCGTTGGTCGTGCGCATGCGGCTGTCCACGTCGGCCAACTTCGCGATCAGGCCATGTGCATTGTCGATGCGGGCCTTGGCCTTGGTGGCACGCGCCTTGGGTCCACGGCGCAGCCACTCAATCTCCGTCTTGACGCGGTTGCGCAGGCCCTCCTGCATTTTCTGCTGCGACTCCATGTAGTTTTCGCGCTCTTCCAGGAAGCGCGAGTAGGTTCCCTTCACGCGCAACAACCCCTCAGCGTACGCGCGGCTGAGCTCAACCACTTCATTGGCAACGTTCTCCAGGAAGTACCGATCGTGCGTGACGACGACCACCGCAAAGTTCGCGGCGCGCAGTACGCCCTCAAGCCACTCGATCCCCTCAAGGTCGAGGTGATTGGTAGGCTCATCCAGCATCAGCACATCAGGATCGAGCACCATGGCTTCGGCAATCGATAACCGTTTACGCCAGCCACCGGAAAGGCTCGCGGCCTCGTCATCCATGTGCACGCCTTCCGCAGTGGCATCGACAAAGCCCGCGCGCCCCAGCGTTTCGCGCAGGCGCTGCTCGCGCTCGTCCGGCGGGATCTTGGCCGCTTCAAGAGCAGCGTCGATCACCTGACGCACGGTAATCTTCGGCGCAAACTCCGAGATCTGTCGGACATAGCCGATACGCGCCCGCTTGCGCATGGCAAGCTCACCCGAATCAGGGTCCATCTCCCCGGCGAGCACGGCGAGCAGCGTGGACTTGCCCGCGCCATTGGGACCAATCAGCCCAATGCGGTCTCCATCATGAACAGCAAACGAAATGTCCTGGAACAGTGGCACAGCGCCAAAGCGTTTTGAGACGCCCTGCGCATTCAAAATCGGAGGCATACCTCCTTAGTCTATTTGGTTCGGCCTCACGGCTGCCCGCGCCAGACCTCCGCAACCTCCGCTCCGGAGCTTTAGCCCCGGTTCTACTGAGCGTCCAGCTTGAACTCCAGCCGGGCCGTGGTGGCGATCTCCGCCGGCGATCCATCGACCTCGTAGGGCCGGTAGCGCCAACGCTGCACAGCACTCTCGGCTGCCTGCCGCAGCAGCGGCGGCCCACTGATGACGCGCGTCTCAATGACGTCTCCGTCGCGGCCCACGATGGCCTCGATCACCACTTCACCTTGCACCTGCGCGGTGCTGGCTTGCGCCGGATAGAAGGGAGCTGGCGAGGAAACCAGGTTTGCCGCCATGATGCCGGCAGAGCCCACAGAGACCCGGCCGGACCGCGAGCTCCGAGCCGATGCGGCGTAGACGGTATCAGGTGGCGTTGTGAGCCCGACCTCTCGGACGTCCGCTGGATTTGGCAGCAGGTTGGGCGCACTCGCTGGGGCAGCATAGGGCCGAGCGCCGGGCTGGCCTGCCGGCTTCGGTTGCGTACGGGAGGAAGGCACAAAGGCGTTGCTTCGTGCTGGACTGGAGTCGCGGTAAGCCTCGTACCGAGGCATGGCCGCGCGATCCGGTGCGGATGAGGCCTCGCGATAAGCTTCCGGACGGGGCTTCCTACGGGCTGGAAGAGGCATCACGGAGGTACTGTCTGCGATCTGCGGACTTGCAGACGGCGGCGCAGGGTCCTGCAGCGAGGCTGCCGCCTTTGACGGCTTCCCTGGGCTCGATCGCCGCTGGAACAGCAATCCCAGCAGAACTCCC
>CAXTGN010000756.1:0-2542 GCA_964243455.1 uncultured Acidobacteriaceae bacterium | reverse complement strand
GTACGCGAGACCGAAGCCGAGGCAATCGCCTTTGTTGTAAGCCAGACCATCGGCCTCGACTCTGGCCGGGCATCAGCCGACTACATCCACCTGTACCACGGCAACGCCGCTTTGCTGGCCGAGAGCTTGGAAGTCATTCAGAAGACCTCCGCCCTCATCCTCTCCGCCATCGAGACGGAGCAGGTTAAAGCCGAGCAGACCGAAGCCGTCACCGAGCAGCCCAACGCCACCGATGCAGCCCTCGCGGAGGTGGCCTAATGCAGACCGTACTCGACATCCTCAAGAGAGCCGGAGGCTGGTACCCCGGCCTCTCGCTCAAGATCGAAAACCAGCCCTATATGTCCCTTGTCATCGACGGAATGGACGAGTCAGGCCCATGCGGTCTCCCCGCAATCTCAGTAGCCCACTACGGCGAACAGAACGGCGACCTCATGCGCGACCCGGAGATGTGTTTCGAGCTTGGATTGGCAGGAGGGGCGCACCTAAGTCCCTTCTACTGGCGCAACGATTACATGGGCGTGGAGCAGTGGTCCCGGTTCATCACCGGCACCAACTACGCCTTTCATCGTGAGCTTTTCCAACAGCACATCTCTTTTGCCAAAGTGTGGGACCGCAACCTGCGTTCGCAGGGCTTCGCCGAAGCCTTCGAGCGGCAGAGGCAGCACGCCTAAACCCTTTTCGCGACGGGAGCGGACAGGCTAGCGCGTTCGCTCCACAACCTCAGCCCAACCACGCTCAAGGAGAGCCGCACATGCAAAACAGCAGCGAATTCCAGTACATCGCCATCGACACCATCCACGAGTCCGCCACCAACCCCCGCCGCACCTTCGATGAATGCAAGCTGGGCGAATTGGCCGAGAGCATCCGCACCAACGGCCTCATCCAGCCCATCACCGTACGTCCCAACTCCGAAGGCTTCGAGATCGTCGCAGGGGCAAGGCGCTTCCGTGCCGCGCAGCTTGCCGAACTCTTTTCCCTTCCCGCCCGCATCGTCGATATCACCGACGCCCAGGCGCTTGAGTGGCAGTTGGTCGAGAACTCGCAGCGCGTCGACGTTCACCCCTACGAGGAGGCGCAGGGTTTCCAACGCTTGCTCGATATGCCCGGTTACGACGTGGCCACGTTGGTCGAGAAGTCAGGCAAGAGCGCAGCCCACGTCTATGCCCGTCTGTCTCTCCTGCAGTTGATTCCGGCAGTTGCGGAGGCGTTCAGCAAGGAACTCATCACCGCATCCCACGCCAACCTCTTAGCCCGTCTCCCGCAGGATGCACAGGCCAACGCCTACGAGCAGTGCTGGCGTAAGGACTGGCAGGACAAAGAGCCTCACCTACTCCCCGCGAAGCACCTGAGCGCGTGGATTCAAAACAACCTCTACCTCTCCCTTGCCGATGCGCCGTTCAGCAAGGAAGACCCCACCCTCAACCCACCCGCAGGAGCTTGTGTCACCTGCCCCCGCCGCAGCGGTTTCAACACGACCCTGTTTGCCGACGTGCAGGGCGACCAGTGCCTTGACGCTCCTTGCTTACACACAAAAGTGGAGGCCCACATTGACCGCGAGATTGCCGCCCGTCCCGAGCTTGTCCAGATCGAGAACGGCTACCGCAGCCCCAAGGAGAAGAGGCCCGGAGCCGTGCAGCGCGGCCACTTCCGCGAGGTCGAACACACCGACAACCCCGACGCCGAACCGGTCACACCCTGCGAGGCAGCTAAACCCGCCATCATCGTCTACGGCAAGCGCGTAGGCACCACCCTCACCGTTTGCACCGACAACAACTGCCCTGTCCATGACCCCCGCGCCGCCGCACGGAAGACCCAACAGGAGCAGGAGAACCCAACGCCCGTCATGGCTCCCCCAGCCGAGGAGGAAACCGCAGAAGAAGCCGCACAGCGCGAAGCCGAATACGAGCAGCGCAGAAAGGAGCACCAAGCCGAAGAAGACCGCCGAGCCGAAGAACGCCGCCAGCAGTTCGAGCGCGAACAGCAGGAGGAGGAAGCCGAGCACGAACGCAGGGACCAGCTGCGCAAGCAGCGGGAGGCTACCTTCGAGCGCATCCTTGAGAACGCCCCGGAGACCTTCACCGCCGCCCAACTCCGCGTCTTGCTTCGCGCCATCGTGAACCTTGACCCCTACACCTTCGCCGACGATCTAGCCGAGGACATCGCCGACGAAAACGAACAGCGCAGCGCCGAAGAGGTTCTGCTTTCCACCATCGACAACACCACCGACGACAAGCTGACGCGCTTTGCGCTTCGCCTTGCCCTCTCCGGACACGTCGGCATCCCGCGCGAAAGCGAGTTTGACTTCCTTACCGAAGCCGAAGCCGTCTTCGCCCCACCCCAACCCAAGAAGAACAGCAGCAGCAAAAAGGCGAAGAAGCCCACGCCCATCAAGGCGACGGAAGCCTCCACGCCGAAACCGAAGAAAGCAGCCGCAGCCAGGAAACAGATTGCAGCCTAAACCCGAGCGGGGGTTGTCACAGGCCCCCGCTTCCCTTTTGCCACAGGTAAACGCGATGGACAGAACAGAACAAACCGTGCGCAA
>CAXTGN010000755.1:0-2557 GCA_964243455.1 uncultured Acidobacteriaceae bacterium | reverse complement strand
GTCCCGCAACCCCCAGCACAGCTGCCGCATTCAGCAACACCACGTCGCGCCGGGCTCCACGCTCTCCCGCGAAGACCGCGCGGAGAATGGAGCCGTTCTCTTTCGCATCACTCCCCCCGGCAAGGGCCGACAGCGGAGCAACCGGCAACCCCAGCACCTGCGGCGTCAGCCGTTGCTCCTCCACGGCATAAAGATCGCCGTCGCCCCTCACCTGCATCGTCTCGCTCGGTCCACTCACGGAGAGCTCATCCAGACCGCCCGCCCCATGCACCACCATCGCATGCCGGACTCCAAGCAAGGGCATCGCCTCGGCAACCGGCCGCAATACCGCCGCGCTATACACCCCCATCACCTGCCGCCGCGCGCCTGCCGGGTTCAGCAACGGACCCAGGACGTTGAAGATCGTCCGCACGCCCAGCCCACGCCGCACCGGCATCACCGCACGCATTCCCGGATGGTGGTTCGACGCCAGCAGAAAGCAGAATCCGTGCTGCCGCAAGGCGTCCGCCGCGGCCTCTGGCTCCAGCCCGATCGGAATGCCCAACGCCTCCAGCACATCGGCCGAGCCACACCGGCTGGTCACCGCGCGGTTGCCATGTTTGGCCACCCTGGCCCCCGCTGCCGCCGCCACCAGGGCAGCCCCCGTAGAGATGTTGAACGTCCCCGCGCCATCCCCGCCCGTGCCGCAGGCGTCTACCAACTCTTCCCGTTCGGCCTCGGTCAAAGGCAGGCTCACGGCAGCGTCGCGCATCGCAAGCGCAAACCCGGCAATCTCTTCCGCCGTCTCGCCACGTGCCGCCATGGCCCCCAGCAGCGCCGCAAGCTCCATCTCTGACGCCTCACCCGAGAGCAGACGCCCCGCCAGCGTTCGGGCAGCCTCCAGCCCAAGCGTCTTCCGCTCCTCAGAAAGCAGCCGCAACTCTTGTGTGATCGGCACCGTTTGTCAGCCTACAACACGACCCCTCATCTCAAGGCTCGCCACCTCACAGCTCAAGGCTGAACAAAGCCCCTAGGGGTACTCCAGGCCAGACCACGACGCTCGCGCCTGCTCTATTCTCGGCCATCGCCTCCGTTAATCGCGCAACGCGGCTTGCCGCTGCTTCAACCCACTCGCTACCATGACTGCGATCCGCCTTCGATTTCTAACCTCAGGAGCACGCATGAAGATTCACGAGTACCAGGCCAAAGAGATCCTTCGCCGTTACGGCGTCAGCGTGCCCGATGGCCAGGTCGCCGTCACCTTTGAAGAGGCCGACGCCGCCGCCGGACAGCTCTTCGGCGCAGGCCACGGCGTGGTTGTTGTGAAGGCACAGATCCACGCCGGGGGCCGTGGCAAGGGTGGCGGCGTTAAGCTCGCCAAGACCCGCGCTGAAGCCGAGACCCACTCCAAAAACATCCTCGGCATGCAGCTGGTCACGCACCAGACCACCCCGCAGGGCCAGAAGGTGCGGCGCATCCTCGTCGAAGCCGGCTCGGCCATCGCCCGCGAGCTCTACCTCGGCATCGTGCTCGACCGCGCTACCGGCAAAGTGGTGTTCATGGCCTCGCAGGCCGGCGGCATGGAGATCGAAGAGGTCGCGCACGAAAACCCCGACGCCATCTTCAAAGAAGTCATCGACCCCGCCATCGGCCTCGCGCCCTTCCAGGCCCGCCGCCTCGCCTTCAAGCTCGGTCTCGAGCCCTCGCAGGTCCCCGAAGCCGTCCGCTTCATGATCGGCCTCTACAAGGCCTACATTGACACCGACGCCACCCTGATGGAGATCAATCCCTTCATCACCACCAAGGACGGCAAGCTCGCCGCGCTCGACTGCAAGATCAACTTCGACGACAACGCCCTGTTCCGCCACAAGGACCTGAAGGACCTGCGCGATCTCGCCGAAGAAGACCCGCTCGAAGTCGAGGCCTCCAAGTTCTCGCTCAATTACATCAAGCTCGACGGCGACATCGCCTGCATGGTCAACGGCGCCGGCCTCGCCATGGCCACCATGGACATAATCCAGTACGCCGGCGGCAGCCCCGCCAACTTCCTCGACGTAGGCGGCGGCGCCAACCAGGAGCAGATCGAAAACGCCTTCGGCATCCTGCTCTCCGACAAGAACGTCAAAGCCATCTTCATCAACATCTTCGGCGGCATCCTCCGCGTCGACGTCCTCGCCACGGCCGTCGTCGCCGCCGCCCGCAAGCTCAACGTCCAGATCCCCATCGTCCTCCGCCTCGAAGGCACCAACGTAGAAGAAGGCCGCAAGATCATCGCCGACTCCGGCCTGAAGTTTCAGATCGGCGAAACGATGAAGGACGCTGCGGATCTTGTCGTCGCGGCGGCGAAGGGCTAGGTTGCAGAACGCTGCAAAACCCTGTTAAGGACGCGCTTTTTGCATCCATTGCGCACAATGCGTGCAGAAATGCAGAAAACGCCTCAAAAGCCTGTTACGAAGGCCCTTTAGGAGATCGCAAATGGCAGTTTTGGTAGACAAAAACACCCGTCTCATCGTGCAGGGCATCACGGGGCGCGAAGGCACCTTTCACGCCAAGGGCTGCGCGGAGTATGGCACGCAAG
>CAXTGN010000754.1:0-2569 GCA_964243455.1 uncultured Acidobacteriaceae bacterium | reverse complement strand
TCGATTCGCCGGCCGTCCAGCGTGAGAGCGACATCGGCGCCCCCGTTTTGAACCAGACGAGCGGCATCCGCATGGGTCAGCTCGCGCACCTCGACCGCGGCGCCAGCTCGGTGATGTTCGAGCTCGAACAACAGTCGCGTGAAGGGCTCGCCGGCCAGATCTTCGGCCAGCGCAAGCCGGATCAGCGCGGGCTCGTCACCTGCCGCGCGGAGGGAAGACGTCGCGACCTCGATATCGTTAAGGAGGCGCTTGGCTTCCGTGTAAAGCCGCGTGCCGGCCCGCGTGAGCCAGGTGCGCCGAGTCGTTCGCTGGAACAGCTTGACGTTTAGCTCGGCTTCAAGATTACGGATCGAATGGCTCAGCGGAGACTGTTCCATCCCGAGGCGCTCCGCCGCACGAGCAAAGTGAAGTTCTTCAGCCACAGCTATAAAATGGCGGAGATGGCGCAGTTCCATCTAGGCTCACCTCGACCTTCCTCACCACCCTCGCGTTAACTTTCGCTGGCTTTTTCTACTAGTTGGTTACTTGGATTGATCTGCATCGGACACAAACGCGCCGCTGAGGATCAGCTCGACGCGATCGCTAACCAGCGGCACGTACTTCGTTATCCCGAAGGCGGTGCGGCTGATCATTCCCCGCGCTTCGAAGCCCACAGTATAGGTCTTGTCCAGCGGGTTTATTCCCGCGCCGTTGAAACTGACGTGCAGGACGACCGGGCGCGTGATTCCGTGGAGGGTCAGATCGCCTGCTACGTCGGCCTTGCCTGCCCCGGTGGTGACCACCGACCGCGAGATGAAGCGCGATGTCGGAAATCGCGTCGCGTCGAACCAGTCAGCGCCCTTCAACTCACCATCGAGCTTGGAATTGGTCGTCGAGACGGAGTCGATCGGTACGGTGACGTCCAGGTGCGCCGCCGATGGATGTCTTGGATCAAGCACAAGCGAACCGCTCGCGTGAGTGAAGTCGCCGTACCAGGTGGAAAAGCCAAAGTGGGAGACACTGAACAGCACACGGGTGTGGTGGGGCTCCACCACATAGTTGCCACTCCGAACAGACGCGGAATTTGGGTCAGCCGGCGTCTGCGCGTGGGACGCGCCCGCAAGTAAGAGCAGCGCTCCCGCAGAGCTGAGTATCCGCAAAATCGTCATCTTGGTATTCCTTGTTGGAGGATCGACGTCATGAGCACGTTGCGGGCAATCGACCGCAGCCGGTGAGCCCGCGCGAAGGTGGACAGAGGCTAGTCAGGGTACGGCGCGTTCTGCAGCGCCTCGGCGCTCGATGGCGCCGAATACCCGGCTACGTAGCGCGTACCGAAGTCCCTAACGAAGTTGTCATAGGTTGTTTGAGGCTTACGGCGCGCCAGTCCGCACATCGCGTCCTTGAACTGCTCCTTGATGGCAAGTCTTGGATAGGCGGTGTTGATTGCGGCGACGTCTCCCGGCTCTATCGCTTGGATGCCGATCCCGATGATGTCGAGGCTTATACCTGCACAGCAGGCCGCAACTTCCGGTTCTTTGTGTAAGGCTATCGAGTGCGTCGTGTGCAGCGCGATGGCGTCCCAAACCAGCTGCAGGTCCCCAGCCTTTACGCCATGGCCCTTGAGGAAGGTCCGCGCCGCATTCGCGCCGTCGACCTCGAAGCGCTGGGAAGCCTCGTACTTTTCGGTCAGCCCAAGATCATGAAGCACAGCGGCGCAGGCGAGCACCTCGGGATCCGGCTTGACCTCACTCCGCTTCGCTATGACCGTGGCTAACAACCAAGATCGCATCACATGGTTGAAAAGGTAAGGCGACAGATTGGACTGCGCGAAGTCGATGCTCTCCGTGACGAGCTTCGAGTCCACGACATCAATACCGGCTAAGCGCATGGTGCTTACTCCTCTTCGGGTTTGCTGAAATGTTGAGGCGGGGCTCTGTGTGGCCATCGCCGATCCTGGAGCGGCGACCTGGATCGTTGCGCACGCCGCGCAGAGGCAGCCTCCGGTCAGGAAGGATCGACGATCGAGGATCATCAGCGCGCGCCCATTTTGGCCCGTTCGGGCGCACGTCTACGCTCGTGATAGATGGCCGCGACCCGCTCTATGATCGCACGGCTGGGTGGAAGCGTTTGGGCGTGGCGCGCCCGCACGCGACGAAGCACCTCCGGCGGCGCGATCTCTGGACGGCCCGCCTCGAATGGCGGCGATGGCGCGTACTCCAAGCCGAGCTGGACGGTTTGCGCCGTGATTTCGTCGGTCAGCTCAGCCGCCAGGGTCAGGGCGAAGTCGATGCCCGCGGTGACGCCGCCCCCAGTGATGACGTTGCCATCGCGAACGACTCGAGCGTCGTCCGGTATGGCGCCGAACAGTGGAAGCAGGTCTCGCCACGCCCAATGGGAGGCTGCGTGCTTGCCCTCAAGGAGACCGGCGGCTGCCAGAATGAGCGAGCCGGTGCAGACCGAGGTGACGTACCGTGCGCCAGACGCCAGGCGCCGGACGTGCGCTAGAAAGGTGTCGTCTTCCAAGATCTTCGCGACCGCGCCGCCCGGCACGCAAAGGACGTCACAGTCTGTCACGTCCGCAAGCGACACG
>CAXTGN010000753.1:0-2573 GCA_964243455.1 uncultured Acidobacteriaceae bacterium | reverse complement strand
ACCGTGGTCATTGGTTGGAATGTGGTACGTCGTGCCTTCCAGGTTAAATGTGCCCTTGGCGATCCGATTGCCGTACCGCCCGACCACGGACCCCATATAGGTTTTCGTGTCCGCCTGGTAGCCCGCCAGGCTGTTGTACCCAAGCACCATGTCAGCCTTCTTGCCGTTCCGGTCCGGTGCTTCGATGCTGACGATGTGCGCCCCAAAATTGGTGATCCGCACAGTCAGGTCGCTGTCGGAGAGCGTGTACAGTTCAACAGGCTTGCCATCCACCGAGCCCCATGTCGCCTCCGTAACGGCAGCGTGGGCAAAGGGGGCAAGGGCAAACAGCGATGTCGCGAGGTAGGTAAGTTTCAATCCGATCTCCATAGGCTACAAAGTGTACTGCGGCCCGCCGGTCATTGGCACGGGTGCATAGGGTGAAGCAGATTCGCGTGCCGTCGGGCTTGCCAGCATGCCAGTCCACGAAGTCAACGCGAGGGTTTCTCAAGGGGCGTATCTGTCGCTAGCGCGCGCCCGAAGTTCGGTGTGCCATCCGCATTCCATGTGAACGGTTGCGCCCGAGGCGAACGCATACTGCCGCACCCCTCATGCCGCGCGGAGTTGGCGTGGTACACAATCCAATCCTGTTTACCGTCGGGCGACTTGAAGAACCCGTTATGGCCCGTGCCGAAAACGCTGTTCTCCGGATCCTGCTTCAGGAACGGATGATCGTACTTGTGCCATGAGCTTGGCTGCAACAGGTCGTCGCCGGCCTTCGCGCGCAGAACACCCAGCGCGTAGTAGTCCGTCCAGCATGCCGACCCCGAATAGACCAGGAACAGATCGTCTCCATGCTGCAACATCTCCGGGCCTTCATTTACCTCGACATGCGGCAACGTCGGACGGTCCGGCAGATCGCCCACATGCTCCCACGGGTACTGCGGAGAAGACACCTCCACCCGCTCGGAGTCGATCGTCCATGGATTTCTCATATGGGCCAGGAAGATGTCCTGTTCGCCATCGGAATCACCCTTCCACCCGGACCAGATCATGTACCGTTGCCCCCTCACCTCGAACACGGAAGCATCGATCGCCCATTTGTTCGTCGGGTCGTTCACCTGCCCTTTAAACGCCCAGTCTCCCTCCAGGGGGTTCTCCGAGGGGTTCTCGAGTGCATAGATTCGATGGCTTTCGTTATGCCCATCATCTGCCGCGAAATACAGGTACCAGCGTCCATCCAATCGATGCAGCTCCGGCGCCCAGATGTCCTTGCTGTACGGTCCGGTCGCGGGTGGCGTCCAGACCACCTTCTTCTGCGCGTTCTTCAGATCGGTCACATCCTTGGTCGCCCAGATCGTCAGGTTCCGGCCCGTGGTGTTCATGTAGTAGTACATCCCCTTGTACGAGATCACCCAAGGATCCGGTCCGCTGGGCAGCAGGGGATTCTTGAATGCCCCGCCGGAGGAAACCCCGGCAGACGCTGTCTGTGCCGCGCTGGGCGCCGCTGCTGCGAAGCAGGTGAGCACGACGAGCAGCAGGCTCGAATACTTTGGCAAGGATCCAATCTCCCCCGTCTGCGCTCACGCAGGAGCGCAGACAACACATAGCAGCCTACCCCGCTTCCCACACGGGCGTCACGCGCAAACCGAAGAGAAGCCTGAGATACTGAAATCGCTTACTTCGGAGGTTTTCACCCACACATGCTCTTAGCCGATCTGCGCGCCCAGGTCCTGGAAGCGAATCTCGAACTCGTTAAACACGGCCTCGTCCTCTACACCTTCGGCAACGCCTCCGGCGTCGATCGTGAGCAGAGGCTCGTCGTCATCAAGCCTTCCGGTGTCGACTATGACGAGCTGCGTCCCGAGCACATGGTCGTTACCGACCTCGAGGGCAAAATCGTCGAAGGCAATCTCCGCCCCTCCTCCGATCTCGACACCCACACGCTCCTCTACCGCGAGTTCCCGGAGATCGGCGCCGTCGTCCACACCCATTCCGAGTTCGCCACCAGCTTCGCCCAGGCTGGCATGCCCATTCCTGCCTTCGGCACCACCCACGCGGACTACTTCTATGGCCCGGTGCCGGTCACCGAGCCGTTATCTGACGAGGCCATTGGGGGCCGCTACGTGCACGAAACCGGGGTCGCCATCGTCCGCCGCTTCAAAGGCCTTGCCGGTCACGGGGCCCTCGACCCACTCGCCGTCCCCGCCTGTCTCGTCGCCGGTCACGCTCCCTTTGCCTGGGGACGCACCCCGCATGAAGCCGCGCACAACCTCGAGTTCATCGCCAAGATGGCCTACAAGACCATCGCCCTCAAGGCCGACGCGAACATAGTCACCCAGGCCCTGCTCGACCGTCACTATTTCCGCAAACACGGCGCAAACGCCACCTACGGCCAGACCACAACCCTCTAGCACGGCCCACCCTGTCCCTTCCGTTCGTCATCCCGAACGGATTTGCCGTTCCTTCCGTTCGTCATACCGAAGGGATCTGCTTTCGATCGACGCCACGGCGTAACTAAACCGAGGCCTCTGCTCGTCAATCCACCTCAATCCCATTCACCTGAGCATTGTCCTTCACTGTGCTGAACTGCA
>CAXTGN010000752.1:0-2577 GCA_964243455.1 uncultured Acidobacteriaceae bacterium | reverse complement strand
ACCGGCGCCATCCTCACCAAAATGGACGGCGACTCCCGCGGCGGCGCCGCCCTCTCCATCCGCAAGCTCACCGGCGCGCCCATCAAGTTCCTCGGCACCGGCGAAAAGCCCGACGCCTTCGAGGCCTTCCACCCCGACCGCGTCGTCGGCCGCATCATGGGTATGGGCGACATCGCCACCCTGCTCGAGCGCGCCGAAGAAAAACTCGACAAGAGCAAAGCCGAGGCCTTCGCCAAAAAGGCCTTCTCCGGCGAGGGCTTCTCCCTCGAAGACTTCCGCGATCAGCTCCGCCAGATCAAGAAGCTCGGCTCCATGCAGAGCATCCTCAAGATGCTCCCCTCGGTCGGCCCCTTCCAGGGCCTCCAGGCCGCCGCCTCCCAGGTCGACGACAAGCAGTTCGGCCGCGTCGAAGCCATGATCAACTCCATGACCGACAAGGAACGCCGCAACTCCGCCATCATCAACGGCAGCCGCCGCAAACGCATCGCCTTGGGAAGTGGCACCACTGTCACAGAAGTCAACAACCTCCTCAAACAACACGCCCAGATGTCCAAAATGATGAAGTCCATGGGCTCAGGCGGCGGCATGCAAAAAATGCAACAAAGACTCATGAGTCAAATGGGCGGCATGCAAAAGTTCGGACGTTAGTTGGCCTTTCGTGCAAGGTAGGTGCTCACGGTCGCCGCTATGCCGACTATGAGTTCGGCTTCCGCAAACTCTGGTTCTTGACCCTCTGTAACATGTCGACCATTATTGGACGCGTAACCATACAATTTCGGGACAATATCACTTAGTGGCTGCGGAAAGCGCTCGGGGTGTGACTTCACAATTTTTCCAAGCTCATAACCACTTACTCCCACAACCTGATTAGCGACGCATTCGAGACCAGCCATTGCATGCTGAACAGCACCAGTCAAGTCCGGGTCCGGCCGTCTAGCAAGGTCCTCAAGCGCTTTATGAATCTCTGCTTTCGCAGTTGACGCCCCTATGGACGAAAGTGCTATGTCAGCGTTGTCAATGGCCGCCTCGAACGCTTCGTCGCCTCTGGCTTCGATATGTCCCATATCGTTTAGCCTGTATCCATAGCCTTCTCTTTCGAAGTATGCATTCGTAAGCTTACGGAATTCACTTGCCTGAGGGGTCACCACAACTTTTCCTGGTTTCTCAAGAGAAAGCTTTCGGTAGAGAGCTTCGACAACGTCGTAAACTCTAAACCACTCAGCTCCGGCAAGAGCTCTCCAAACTTCTTGTTTGATCGGAATCGTCGTCTGAGGTGGCGGTACTTGTTCAAGACTCACGAAGACCCACTCTTTCTGTTGGGCTTCGTAAGCCACATAGTTTTGTAATGCCTTGAATAGATACACCCTGAAGTCCACGGGCGCGTCGTTCTTGACCTGAATCGGAACGGCCCTCAGAAAGTTATTTCTACACGAGAATGACATTAGTTATTCTGTCTCAAAGTCGAAGCATCTTCGGAATTAGCTGGCCTTAGGCGAGTGGCCCACATGGCAATTGTTGCCCTCTCTTTACGATGGCTTCGTCACCGCTCGGTGGGCACTGTCGAGGGTGTAAGCGCTTCTCAAGCTTACGAGAAGATTGGTCGATGGAAGGTGGGACATGGCTCAGCTAAGCCGATTCCTCGGACTTCATCCTCGCTTAAATACCAATCAATGGGGACTACACCTGCGGTCCGCGAGACTTCTTCCGGATACCAATAAGCGTCATCGGAATCCATCCCCAGCACCTCACGAAGCCATTCCACAAGTGTCCCTTTGTCGGGGAACTCGATGCAGTACCCAGCCAACCCATTCGAGGCTGCAACTCTATAAGCTCGCAGTTCTTTACGACCTGCGAAGCCCAAGTATTCAGCCGTAAGTTGCATAGTAAACAAAAAGTCCCAAGGCCTTCCCTTCCCCTTCAGAGCTGGAACATCGCGGCCGAACGAAATAACTCTGGGCATTAGACCATCCTTTGTTGTAGGTCAAAGTGGCTGAAGGCTCGAAAGGTCAACCACTATGAGGCACAGCTACTTTTTCTTCTTCGGGGTTTGCGCCAGTGCGGATGCGATGGGTTTACGGTCAACCTTGGCGGTCTTCGGGTTTGCGAGGTCTTTGCCAGCTGCTGATGCGGCTTTCTTTCCTGTAGGCATGGGTTTCGCCCTCCTTTCGCCTTCGATATTGCACTCTTGACGGTCGTAATGCAAGCATGTTCACCCGTGGAAATGTCTGGCGATTATCAGGAAATCTTGTCCAAGTTCGGGAAATGGGGCGGGCGGCCCACATTTCACCTCTCCACAAAAGCGGGCCCCAGGCCTCGTCTCTGAGACCTGGGTGTCCGCCGCAGCGCCATCCCGCCGCGCAGCCGTCCACTCCGACTCAACCTCCACCACCCCAATGTCCCGATTAGCATAGTGGCTGGTGGCCCACCCATGATCTGCCAACTCAGTGTGTGCCGGGTGCCCCATCTTCGCGACAGCTTCATCGTCGCTAAGGTGGGTATCGCGCAAAGCGCGACCGTCCTCACCCACCTCTCAAAATCACAACCCTCCGCACCACCAAACCACCTTAGCCGCTGAAG
>CAXTGN010000751.1:0-2578 GCA_964243455.1 uncultured Acidobacteriaceae bacterium | reverse complement strand
CCAGTACTAGTATGGCCCGGGGGATCCGGCGCGCCTAGGCCTTGACGGCCTTCACTCAATTCGCCCTATAGTGAGTCGTATTACGTCGCGCTCACTGGCCGTCGTTTTACAACGTCGTGACTGGGAAAACCCTGGCGTTACCCAACTTAATCGCCTTGCAGCACATCCCCCTTTCGCCAGCTGGCGTAATAGCGAAGAGGCCCGCACCGAAACGCCCTTCCCAACAGTTGCGCAGCCTGAATGGCGAATGGGAGCGCCCTGTAGCGGCCACTCAACCCTATCTCGGTCTATTCTTTTGATTTATAAGGGATTTTGCCGATTTCGGCCTATTGGTTAAAAAATGAGCTGATTTAACAAAAATTTAACGCGAATTTTAACAAAATATTAACGCTTACAATTTAGGTGGCACTTTTCGGGGAAATGTGCGCGGAACCCCTATTTGTTTATTTTTCTAAATACATTCAAATATGTATCCGCTCATGAGACAATAACCCTGATAAATGCTTCAATAATATTGAAAAAGGAAGAGTATGCGTAGCCGTAATTGGAGCCGTACCCTGACCGAACGTAGCGGCGGTAATGGTGCGGTGGCGGTGTTTATGGCGTGCTATGATTGCTTTTTTGGCGTGCAGAGCATGCCGCGTGCGAGCAAACAGCAGGCGCGTTATGCGGTGGGCCGTTGCCTGATGCTGTGGAGCAGCAACGATGTGACCCAGCAGGGCAGCCGTCCGAAAACCAAACTGAACATTATGCGTGAAGCGGTGATTGCGGAAGTGAGCACCCAGCTGTCTGAAGTGGTGGGCGTGATTGAACGTCATCTGGAACCGACCCTGCTGGCCGTGCATCTGTATGGCAGCGCGGTGGATGGCGGCCTGAAACCGCATAGCGATATTGATCTGCTGGTGACCGTGACCGTGCGTCTGGATGAAACCACCCGTCGTGCGCTGATTAACGATCTGCTGGAAACCAGCGCGAGCCCGGGTGAAAGCGAAATTCTGCGTGCGGTGGAAGTGACCATCGTGGTGCATGATGACATTATTCCGTGGCGTTATCCGGCGAAACGTGAGCTGCAGTTTGGCGAATGGCAGCGTAACGATATTCTGGCCGGCATTTTTGAACCGGCGACCATTGATATCGATCTGGCCATTCTGCTGACCAAAGCGCGTGAACATAGCGTGGCGCTGGTTGGTCCGGCAGCGGAAGAACTGTTTGATCCGGTGCCGGAACAGGACCTGTTTGAAGCGCTGAACGAAACCCTGACCCTGTGGAACAGCCCGCCGGATTGGGCGGGTGATGAACGCAACGTGGTGCTGACCCTGAGCCGTATTTGGTATAGCGCGGTGACCGGCAAAATTGCGCCGAAAGATGTGGCGGCGGATTGGGCCATGGAACGTCTGCCGGCGCAGTATCAGCCGGTGATTCTGGAAGCGCGTCAGGCGTATCTGGGCCAGGAAGAAGATCGTCTGGCCAGCCGTGCGGATCAGCTGGAAGAATTTGTGCATTACGTGAAAGGCGAAATTACCAAAGTGGTGGGTAAATAATAACTGTCAGACCAAGTTTACTCATATATACTTTAGATTGATTTAAAACTTCATTTTTAATTTAAAAGGATCTAGGTGAAGATCCTTTTTGATAATCTCATGACCAAAATCCCTTAACGTGAGTTTTCGTTCCACTGAGCGTCAGACCCCGTAGAAAAGATCAAAGGATCTTCTTGAGATCCTTTTTTTCTGCGCGTAATCTGCTGCTTGCAAACAAAAAAACCACCGCTACCAGCGGTGGTTTGTTTGCCGGATCAAGAGCTACCAACTCTTTTTCCGAAGGTAACTGGCTTCAGCAGAGCGCAGATACCAAATACTGTTCTTCTAGTGTAGCCGTAGTTAGGCCACCACTTCAAGAACTCTGTAGCACCGCCTACATACCTCGCTCTGCTAATCCTGTTACCAGTGGCTGCTGCCAGTGGCGATAAGTCGTGTCTTACCGGGTTGGACTCAAGACGATAGTTACCGGATAAGGCGCAGCGGTCGGGCTGAACGGGGGGTTCGTGCACACAGCCCAGCTTGGAGCGAACGACCTACACCGAACTGAGATACCTACAGCGTGAGCTATGAGAAAGCGCCACGCTTCCCGAAGGGAGAAAGGCGGACAGGTATCCGGTAAGCGGCAGGGTCGGAACAGGAGAGCGCACGAGGGAGCTTCCAGGGGGAAACGCCTGGTATCTTTATAGTCCTGTCGGGTTTCGCCACCTCTGACTTGAGCGTCGATTTTTGTGATGCTCGTCAGGGGGGCGGAGCCTATGGAAAAACGCCAGCAACGCGGCCTTTTTACGGTTCCTGGCCTTTTGCTGGCCTTTTGCTCATTAGGCACCCCAGGCTTTACCCGAACGACCGAGCGCAGCGAGTCAGTGAGCGAGGAAGCGGAGAGCGCCCAATACGCAAGGAAACAGCTATGACCATGTTAATGCAGCTGGCACGACAGGTTTCCCGACTGGAAAGCGGGCAGTGAAGTGAAGGCCCATGAGGCCAGTTAATTAAGCGGCCGCGATATCCTGCAGATGCATCCAGTACTAGTATGGCCC
>CAXTGN010000750.1:0-2580 GCA_964243455.1 uncultured Acidobacteriaceae bacterium | reverse complement strand
CCCCGGGAGGCCTTCCGGCGCGCCTATGCCGCCGCCGGAGCGACGGTGGACGATCTTTCCTTCGCCGAAGTGCACGACTGCTTCACCATCGCCGAGCTGATGACGGTCGAGGCGATGGGGTTGGCCGAGCCGGGCCATGCCTCCGCCTGCGTGATCGAAGGACAGACAGGGCGCGACGGCAAGTTGCCGATCAACCTGTCCGGCGGCCTGAAGGCGAAAGGTCATCCGGTCGGCGCTACCGGAGTATCGATGCATATACTGGCGGCCAGGCAACTCGTCGGTGAGGCCGGCGACATGCAGTTGGAGCGTCCGCCGTCCCTGGGCCTCTGCTTCAACATGGGAGGCGGCGCGGTCGCGAACTGCGTCTCGATCCTTGAGCGGCTCCGCTGACGGGTGAGCAGGCAATGTCCAAGACCGCGATCTACCCGAATGCGATCGACGCACTGGCGGAAGTTCTTTTCGACCGCATGCTTGTCTGCGTCGGCGGCTTCGGCCTGTGCGGCATCCCGGAGCGCCTGATCGACGCGATCCAGGAACTCGGCACGCGCGACCTCACCGTCGTGTCGAACAATGCCGGGATCGACGGGGTCGGCCTGGGCAAGCTGCTGCGCACGCGACAGATCCGCAAGATGGTATCGTCCTACGTCGGCGAGAATAAAGAATTCGAACGTCAATACCTGTCCGGAGAGCTGGAAGTCGAGTTCTGCCCACAGGGCACGCTCGCCGAGCGCTGCCGTGCCGGTGGTGCCGGCATCCCGGGCTTCTATACCAGGACGGGCGTCGGCACGCTGGCGGCGGTAGGAAAGGAACTCAAGGAGTTCGATGGCGAGATCTACCTGCTCGAGCGCGGCATCCGCGCCGACCTCGCGATCATCAAGGGCTGGAGGGCAGACGAAGCGGGCAACCTGACGTTCCGCAAGACCGCGCGCAACTTCAACCAGACGATGGCGTCGGCCGGCAAGATCTGCGTGGCCGAGGTCGAGGAGATCGTGCCCACGGGCAGCCTGGAAAAGGACGCGATCCACCTTCCGGGGATCTACGTGGACCGGCTGATCATGGGCGCTCCCTACGACAAGATGATCGAGTTCCGCACCGTGCGCGAGAGGAGGACTGCCTGATGCCCTGGACCCGCGACCAGATGGCGATGCGCGCAGCGTCCGAGTTGCGAGACGGCTACTACGTCAATCTCGGCATCGGCATCCCGACATTGGTTGCCAACCATGTCCCGGACGGCATCGAGGTGACGTTGCAATCGGAGAACGGCATGCTGGGGATCGGGCCGTTTCCGTATGCCGGCGAGGAGGATCCCGACCTCATCAACGCGGGTAAGCAGACGATCTCGGAGCTGCCTTCGTCGAGCTACTTCTCCTCATCGGACAGCTTCGCGATGATCCGCGGCGGCCATATTGATCTCACCGTCTTGGGTGCCATGGAGGTGTCGCAGCAGGGCGATGTCGCCAACTGGATGATCCCCGGGAAGATGGTCAAGGGTATGGGCGGGGCGATGGATCTCGTAGCTGGCGTCAAGAAGGTCGTCGTGCTGATGGAGCACACCTCCAAGTTCGGCGAGCCGAAATTCGTCCCGGCCTGTGCGCTGCCGCTCACCGGGCAGAACGTTGTGGACCTGATCATCACCGATCTCTGCGCGTTCGTACGCCACGACCATGCGGGACCGTTCCGGCTGATCGAACTGGCACCCGACGTCAGCGTCGAAGAGGTCGCGGCCAGGACGACGGCGCACTTCATTACCTGAGCCGCCCTGACGATACCGGTGGCTTTCCAGATCTTGGTTGTCAGGATCCCGACCTGAGCGAGAGTGCCGAACCAGCGATGTTCCGGCTGACGCTGCCAGACGACGTCGCACCCGGCCGACCAGGTCCAGCAGGTCGATCGGGCGCGAAGGCCCGCTTTCCTGCACTGCCCGAAGGTGTCGGCGTGCGGTCACCCTTCAGGTCCGGTTCCGCAGGTCTTCCGGGTATCCGGCGCCTCGGCCGATGCGGTCGCCACCATGATGATCCCTCGCTCCAGTACTGGAATGACACCGCCCGGACCTGAGCAGTCGGATCATCACTCAGGACTCGAGACTCCTGAAGTGATCGCGCGTACCTCAGTATATGCTGCGTCGCAAAATAATAAGAACGCATAAACAGTTATATTGTATATCCGTTCAAACATGCTAGCACATGCTCTGGCACTGGACGGGAGCGGTCAGGAGAAACCGGGAAGAGTTGCGATCGTGGAATGCCGGTCGCAGAGCAGCTTCTGGAAGTAAAACCAAAAATCCATAAGAAAAATAACAGGGGGGTACGTTGCAAGCCTATAGATTTCGGGGTCTTGTGCTCGTGGGAGTTCTACTCCTCGTCCAGCCTAGAACTGTCCGGGGTAGCGAGGGCCTGACACCCTATGTTCCCGGAGCCACGACCGGGATACCGGTGGGCGCGCTGCCGCCGCCCGGGCTCTACGGCAGCAACGACAACTACGTCGTGTTCGGCCAAGTCCGTGACGGCAACGGGAACAGGATCCCGATCAAGGTGACCAACTGGTCGACCAACCTGTCATTGCTCTATGCATCGCCGGTTC
>CAXTGN010000749.1:286-2583 GCA_964243455.1 uncultured Acidobacteriaceae bacterium | reverse complement strand
GCGAACTCGAGCCTGTTCTCGTCCTACCTGCACGCGATGCTGGACCTGTCGCCGGAACGTCAGATGCAGCGCTACGCCCTGGGGCCGAAGCTGCTTCAGGAGGTGGTCCAGCACCATCGGCCCGATGACCTGACCATCCAGGAGCCGCAGGTATTCTACCCGCTGCCGCCGGAGATCTCCGAGCACTGGTTCCGACCGGTGCGCGTCGTGCGGCTGGACGAGGTGCTGTCGACGCAGACGCGCGTCGTGCATTGGTATGCGTCGGTTCGCACCAAGCCGCTGGTGGCCCAGATCAGCCCGGGATATGTGAGGCAGCATCGAGAACGGCAATTGTACAGCGCGCTGGTATGTTCATGTATTGACGAGCTACCGGAAGCGGCATGATCCGCGGCAGATGAATTCGATCAACGGAATAAGGTAAATAGAGATGGTCAAAGGCAAGATCCGCATCGCGATCGTAGGTGTGGGGAACTGCGCGAGCGCGCTGATCCAGGGCATTCACTACTACACGCCCGAGCGCTGCCGCGAGGGCGTCGTGGGTTTGATGCACACCGAGATCGGCGGCTATCTGCCGTGCGACATCGAGGTGGTCGCGGCCTTCGACGTCTACGTTCGCAA
The DNA here is from genome assembly GCA_964243455.1 of uncultured Acidobacteriaceae bacterium. Classification (GTDB taxonomy): domain Bacteria; phylum Acidobacteriota; class Terriglobia; order Terriglobales; family Acidobacteriaceae; genus Granulicella. Next base: position 1,965 of record CAXTGN010000749.1, on the reverse strand, counting down.
GGTCGGCTCGGAACTCAGTCACGCCATCATCTTCAAGCAGAACTGCATCCACGTCTTCCAGCGCGACATCCCCAAGGCCGGCGTGACCGTCCGCATGGGGCAGGTGCTGGACGGCATTTCCGAGCATATGGGCGACTACGCCGACGACCGCACGCTGATCCGCTCCGAGGCGAGGGAGCTCACCAAGGCGGAGATCGTCGACGAGCTCAGGCAGAGCGGTGCCGAGATCCTGTTGAACTACGTCCCGGTCGGATCGGAGGAAGCCGCGCGCTTCTACGCGGAGTGCGCGCTCGATGCGGACATCGCGTTCATCAACAACATGCCGGTGTTCCTCGCCAGCAACGAGGCGGTCGCGGAGAAGTTCAGGGCACGCAACCTGCCGATCATCGGCGACGATATCAAGTCCCAGCTCGGCGCCACCATCGCGCACCGCGTGCTGACCGACCTGTTCGCCAAGCGCGGCGTCAAGCTGCTCAGGACCTACCAGCTCAATACCGGCGGCAACACCGACTTCCTCAACATGAAGAACCAGGAACGCCTGCTGTCGAAGAAGACATCGAAGACCGAGGCGGTGCAGTCGGTGGCCAAGAAGCGTATTGCCGACGACAACATCCATGTCGGGCCGAGCGACTACGTGCCGTGGCAGAACGACAACAAGGTCTGCTTCCTCAGGATGGAAGGGCATCTGTTCGGCGATACCCCGATGGAGCTGGAACTCAGGCTCTCGGTGGAAGACTCGCCGAATTCCGCCGGCGTGGTGATCGACATGATCCGGTGCTGCAAGCTGGCGCTGCAGAACGGCGTCGGGGGTGTGCTCGAGGGTCCCAGCGCCTATTTCTGCAAGCATCCGCCGAGGCAGTTCACCGACGACGAAGCATACAAGATGGTAGAGGCCTTCATACGCACGCACACCGCGGAGCTCTATCCGATGCTCGAGGTGCCTGCCACCCTATGAAATGCCTCATCGTCGCCGCCGGACAAGGTGCTCGGTTGCGAGAGAAGCTCGAGCTCAAACCGCTGATCCCGATCAAGGGCATCCCGCTCATCGAGCACGTGATCGATCGCGGCCGCCGGGCCGGCATCGATGAGTTCCTGGTCGTCAGCGGCTACCGGGGAGAGGAACTGCGCGAGGCGCTCGATGCGTTCTCCACCAGGGAAGGCGTTCCTGTCGGCCATATCATCAACGAGGAGTGGGACCGCTCCAACGGGGTCTCGGTGCTCAAGGGCAAGCCCTATCTCGACGCGCCCTTCCTGTTGATGATGTGCGATCACATCGTCGATCCGGAGCTGCTCCGCGGCGTGATGGCGGCTCCGATCGAGCCGGGCACCGTGATCCTGGCGGTCGATTTCAACATCCACAGCTCGATCAACGACCTGGAGGACGTCACGCGCGTGAGATGTTCCTCCAGCCGGATCGAGCATGTCGGCAAGCTGATCGCCGACTTCAACGGCTTCGACACGGGCGTGTTTCTCTGCACTCCGATCATCTTCGAGGCCCTGGAGCAGAGTCAGGCTGCCGGAGACGAAAGCATCTCCGGTGCCATGAACGTGCTCGCGCGGTGGGAGAGGGCGCACTTCCTCGACGTGCAGGACAAGCTCTGGATCGACGTCGACGATGCGGTCGCCTTCGCCAAGGCCGAGAGGTTGCTCGAGCTGGGACGGCTGTGACGCGCGGATCC
>CAXTGN010000749.1:0-276 GCA_964243455.1 uncultured Acidobacteriaceae bacterium | reverse complement strand
TCCGGGTCCGCGATCCGCGCGGCGGACGACGCCGAGACGGTCACGCAGCCGCAGAGCGCCGAGGCGGTCAGGCGGACGTTGGAGATAGAGGAGACCACCAACCGCTACTTCATCCATCCGGTCGCGAACCGGTTGGCACGGCTCTTCGCGCGCTTGCATGTCCGACCGAACAGCGTGTCCATCGCCGGCATGGCGTTCGGCGTATCCGCCGGCTTCGCCTATTACCACTACCGCGACGTGCGGTTCGCGATCGGCGGCTTTGCGCTCATGGTCGCC
>CAXTGN010000748.1:0-2595 GCA_964243455.1 uncultured Acidobacteriaceae bacterium | reverse complement strand
CGATGAAGCCATAGGGGAAGATCACCTTGAAACAGCCGCTAACGGCCACTTCGTCGGCGGGAGGCGCCTCTGGCGCCTCCCTCGTACGTCTTGCCATTACAGACTCTCGATGACCACGCCGCGCTTGAGATAGCTGTTGGTCGAGGTCGGAATGATCGAGGTGCTCGCGGTCGCATCGGTGGGAAGCGCGTACCCACCGATCCAATACCAGGACTGGGCGATGATCTGCTTCAGCCGGTCGAGCGGCTCCCTCGTCACCATGACGACGTTGTCGACCCGCTCCATCAGAGACTTATCCGCGTCCGGGATGTCCCGAGCGCCCATGTCCGCATAATCCCCCTCGATGAGGGCGCCCTTTCCGCAGACTACGGCTCGGTGGATCGTCCCTGCTCCCAATGAGAGTTGCTGGGGAGCCTCGGTTGTCGGGACGAAACGCACACCGAGCAGCTCCACGACAGAACCTGCCTGATACGTCTCGCTGCCGTAGGCGCCGCGATAGAGGTATTTGAAGTCGCCGTCCCGGAACAGGCCCAGCATCTGCTGGTCATCGAGGTAGCAGTTATAGGACCCGTTGATCGTCGGCACGTTGTTCATGCGAAGTGCCGCGACGGCGCCGAGAACCGTTTGGATACCCAGCGTGTCACCATAGGTCCCGGACGGCGCCACCAATGCCGCAGTGCTCAGCCTGCCGTTCGGCCGCAAGACCAGCGGAGCGGTCGCGGCAACGATCGCCTGGCTGGCGGTGCCGTCCGCAACGGCTACGTTCGTCGAGAAGGTCAGCGTGCCGGAGATCCCGTTCGGAGCGGTCGAGATGCTGATCGCGTCAGGCGTGCTATTGATCAGCGTATACGCATTGCTGCCGACAGTCACCGTCATGCCGGTCGTGGACCCTACCGCCACGACCTGGCCGTAGCTATTCAGAACGTTCTGGAAGCCTCTGATATCGTCGACACGTACCGTGGTGGACGCCGATCCCAACGTCACGATCACACGGGTGTTGCCGCCGAGGTAGCCTCCCACGCCACCCGGGGCACCACCGAACAGCGCGTTGCGGGCGATACGATCCAGCGACTGCATGGCCTGCACGCCGTTGGTACGGGCATTGGCAAGGAACTGACTGGCGATGCCGACACCCTCGCTGACCATGTTGAGGTCGATGGTGTCGCCATACTGGTTAATCGTCAGAGTGTATTGCTCGACCGACCAGGTGGATGGCGTCAGGCCGTTGTCGAAGTTCGTGTTGACCGAAGGCGCCAGAGGAGTGGTAACCGGCGTCTTGAGACCCTTGCGGGTCTTGGTGATGGTCTCGCCGATGCGGTTGGGAAAGACCTCTCGGTCTGCGATCGCGCGGAAGCTCAGCCGAGACTGCAGCCCGTCTTGAAATTCGCGAGCGAGGAAGCCTTGCTGGATGATCGGCTGCAGCTGCTGCGGAAAGTTCTGGATGGCCATGATTCAGTTCTCTCTGGAGGGCAGGCCGTCGGAGATCACGCGGGATCCCCTGGCATGAAGGTCGGTCTGCTCGATGCGGGAGCGAAGCGCGGAAGGCCGTCGAAGATGACGTCGGTCACTCGATGGCTAGATCGTCATCAACATTACTGGTTCGTATCAAGCAGACGCATGCGCTCCGCCTGCCAGGCTTCCCTGGAGAGGGTGCGTGCATCCACCGTCGATGGCGTTGCGGGTGACGGAGGACGCTGTGTCTGCCCCGTCGTACCGGTGCTGATTCCCGCACGAGAGTCCGAGAACAGGTATGGCTTTTCCTGTCGCAACGTGTCGATGAGTGACTCCGCTCCCACGACGTCACCTTCGTCGCTCAGCGTGAGTTTGGAGGTGTCGGCGAGCCGCAGACCATCAAGATCTATGATGCCCGCCTTCAGCGCATGCGCTTTCAGCTCCGCACGGATGACACGTCCTGTTGCCTCGTTACGAACCATCGCGATCGTGTCGTCCCGATCGCGGCTAGCAGCCGCGACGTTGGCATCCCGCTCACTCTGTACGATGCGGAGCTGTTCGCGGTAACGTGCCAAGTCCCGACGTAGTCGCTTCTCATATTTCGTAGGCTCTCTCGGCATCTCGGCCGCCTCGAGCGAGGGCGCCTCCTCGGTTGCTTCGAGCTGATCAACGCTCTGCTCTGCCATATGCTCTTTCAAGCCTTCCCTGTACAAGTTCTCTGCGTTGGCCAAAGGACCAGCCGGCTGGTGAGAACCGTGATGAAGCGTTGCATCGACGCGACCGGCCGCACTTAATCGAGTGGTGGCGGAAGCGTCTGCACGATCTCGCCTTGATCCCCCGCGTAGCTGCCCAGCAGATCATAGAGGGGAGCCACGATATCGAAGGCGGTCGCACGGTCGATGACGCCGCTGCCGACGAGTGTCGCGACCGTGGAGGCTTGGGCTTGCTTGTCGGCGAAGCTGACGGGGAACCAGCTCGGCCACGCGAGGGACAGTCCGGCGGAGTCGAGATTGGCGTAGTCCTGGCTGCCTATCCTCAAGCCGCCGCGTAACTTGGCCGAGGCCGTGCACACCATCCGCATCAGAGAGAGCAGACCACACTCCCCATACGAGATGCGTAGCCTGTCAGCCAGCCAGATCAAGC
>CAXTGN010000747.1:2355-2599 GCA_964243455.1 uncultured Acidobacteriaceae bacterium | reverse complement strand
GCGATCCAAGAACGCAAAAGCTTTTGTCACGTGGTACGCCGATCATCTTCTATGAATCTAGCAAAGGGAATGGCCGAAGCGCAGCAATAGCTCTCGCCCGAATCACAAGCACAGTGGTCGTTCCGAAAAGCCAGATCACAGCAACCTTGTTGAGCAGTGGCGTTGTCGCCGAAGAAGACATCAGCAGTCTGAGCTCGGGAGAGCTAATCGCGGTGACAACGGTGGACAATGTACTCAAACTGAA
>CAXTGN010000747.1:0-2314 GCA_964243455.1 uncultured Acidobacteriaceae bacterium | reverse complement strand
CTAATCTCGTTACCTCAAGATCAATCACTTCATCCCAGCTTCAAGAGATCTTGAACAGAGGTCAAGGTACCCGTGAGTAAAGGCGATATCGTCATCTCAGTTCAGAGAAAGTTTGTGGAGCGCATCATAGCGGGTGAGAAGGCGGCGGAGCTGCGACGCCGTGCGCCGCGCATACAGCCCGGCTGTCGGGTGTGGATTTACACGAAAGCCCCGGAGGCCGTGATCTCCTTATGTGTGACAGTGGACCGAGTCGTTAAGGGGTCGCCGTCTGAGATTTGGGAAGCACATCGCGAAGCCCTAGGGGTGTCGCTCGAAGAGTTCGAGACGTACTTTGAGAATACCGACACAGCATGTGCGATCTTGTTTAAGGAAGTAGAGGACGTATCTCCCGGCGTGGCTCTGGCTGAGATCCGTGTGCACTCAAGAGGCTTCCACCCGCCCCAATTCTTCAAGCGTCTTGGTGAAAACAGCCCGGAACTAGTTCTTTTTAGAAGTCGCTTGGTCTGCGCGTGACCAACCTGCACCTTGGTATCCGACCAAAATGAACAAGGAGATTCATGCGTTGCATTTTTTGCAAGTGCGACTCCACCACTTCTCGTTCCGTTGAACACGTTATACCTGAATCATTGGGCAACACTGAGCACGTGCTTGGCGCAGGTGTCGTGTGCGACAGATGCAACAACTACTTTGCGTCCAAAGTCGAAGGGCCGCTACTCTGCGGTCCTTATTTCCGCGAGCAGTGTTCATTTGCTGGCATCCTCAGCAAGAAAGGCAATCTGCCACGGGTGAAAGCACTGGATGCGCAGAATCGGTCTGTAGTAGAACTCACTCGCCTTGTAGACGGTTCTGGAATAAGCGTCGGAGCAGCCTACGAAAGCGATGAAGAGCGATGGATTGCGTCGGTGCTGGCGCAAAAGCAAGGCAGGATTTACGTTCCCCGTCCTCTCGCTCCAAACAAGGCACTGATGTCTCGCTTCCTTGCGAAAGTCGCTCTCGAGTGTCTTGCGTTACGAGTGATCGGACCTGACAGAACTGCGGAGATGGTCATTTCTGAGGCCACTTTAGACGAACTTCGAAATTACGCCAGGCGTGGTCCACCGAACCCTGTTTGGCCGTTCCATAGCAGGTCCTTATATCCAGCTGATGCACTGTTTGAGCGATCTGATGGCGAGCCGTTCGAAGTGCTGCATGAATGGGATTTCCTTTGGATAGGTGAGGAGCTGTACTTCGTGCTGGGCCTCTTCGGCGTGGAGTATGCAATAAATTTCGGACGTCGCGATCTGGATCGCTATAGCGCATGGCTTGTCCAGAACTCGGGGGATAGTCCGTTGTATCCCAGCGGCCTGCCGTCCCCCCTTCCTTGAAGATCACCAGGGAGTAGTTGTATTGACATTGTCACGACAGGGAACGTACTCTGTTGCCTGGAGGCGGCATGGAAGCTCAGGTGGTTGCTGCGGAGCGTCGGACAGAGAAGTTGGATTTGAGAGTGTCGAGGGCGGCTAAAGCGAAGCTGCAGGCCGCCGCTTCTGCAATGCATCGTTCAATGAGCGACTTTGTTATGGAAAGCGCCCTCGCGCGAGCGGAGGAAACACTGGCGGAACGGCGCACCTTTGCCCTGAGCGCCGAGAGGTGGAATGACTTCCAAAAGGCGTTGGACGCTCCAGTACGCTCTCTCCCTCGCCTGAAAGCCTTACTGGAAACGCCCAGCTTCTTCGAGAGCAACGCGTAAGGTGAGCGAAGCGCGGAACGTCGAGAAGCTCCGAAAAGAGCACGTCCTAGCTGCATTTGATTGTGGCCAAACCGACCTCAATGCTTGGCTACTCAAATATGCTCTACAGAACCAGGCAAGCAATTCTGCTCAGACCTATGTTGGTGTGGTGAACGATCAAGTAGTTGGTTACTACAGCTTGGCCGTAGGCCAGGTCGAGTATGCGGAGGCTCCCGAGCGTGTTCAAAAGGGACTTGCCCGGCATCCAGTGCCGATTATGCTTCTTGCGCGTTTGGCTGTGCACAAGGACTGGCAAGGGAAGGGGATCGGAAAGGGACTCCTGAAAGACGCTGTGTTGCGAACGATGCAGGCGGCCGACATTGCAGGTATCCGTGCTCTGGCTCTTCATGCAAAAGATGACCAGGCGAGACGCTACTACGAACAGTTCGATTTCATCCCTTCGCCGACAGACCCTTTGCACCTGCTTGCGTTACTGAAAGATCTGCGGAAAATCGCCGGCGCGTAACCGAAAGGGAAGGCATTGCGAGATGAACGCCGTTGAAATTGCAGATGCTGTTGGCGATCTAGCAGCGCAGCCGTTTGAGG
>CAXTGN010000746.1:0-2599 GCA_964243455.1 uncultured Acidobacteriaceae bacterium | reverse complement strand
CTTCTTCGCTCTGACCATGATCTACGTGTGGCAGCACTTCTCAGCCATCGAGGTCGGCTACCGCGTCGAAGCTCAGAAGACCCAGGTCGAGCTGCTCCGCGAGGGGAACCGCCAGCTTCGCCTCACCGAAGCCCAGCTCTCCGACCCGGGCCGCATCGACCGCATCGCCAAGCAGCTCGGCCTCGACGCCCCGCTGCCCGGCCAGGTCATTCGCCCCGAGGGGCTCCTCAGCACGGAGCAGCCCATCCTCGCGCAGGTCCACGCCCCAACAGCAGCCCTGCCCAACTAAGATCCGTATCAACGTTGTTTGTCATCCCGCAGGGATCTGCTTTGCTTCTCTTTCTTTGTCATTCCCCGAACGGGGAGCCTGTTATTTGATTAGCTCCGCAATCCAAACGAACACCCAACAACGACTCGGCCCCGCACCCACATGAAGCCTAAGCCCAGCAAGCGTCCAACCCTCCGGCCCGCCACCCGCGCCAGCGGTCCGCTCACCGCGCCCATCCGGCGCGTGCGCTTTTTTTGGGTGGCCATCGCGTTCTGCCTCTGGACCGCCGCGATCGCGATGCGTCTGACTTGGCTGCAGGTCATCAAGCACGACCACTTCGTCAAAATGGCAGCCCGCCAGCAACAGCGGGGCTTTGAGGTCGCACCGCGTCGCGGCGTCCTCTACGATCGCAACCTCCGCGAGCTCGCCATGACCGTGCTTGTGCCCTCCATCTACGCCGTTCCCACCGAGATCGGCGACAACCGCGAAGCCGATGCGCAGATGCTCGCCAAGATCGTCCATACCGATCCGCTGGACACCTTCACCACGCAGAACCGCATCCTCGCCCGCCTCGATGCCAGCCGCAACTTCGCCTGGGTCGCCCGCAAGGTCTCCGCTGATACCGCCGAGCGCATCACGGAGATGAACCTGCACGGCGTATACGTCCAAAAGGAATTCAAGCGCTTCTACCCCAACAACGACCTCGCGGCGCACACGCTCGGCTACGTCGGCACGGATGACGAGGGCCTCGGCGGCCTGGAACGCAACTTCGACGAGGAGCTGCACGGTGAGCCCGGCCACATGCTCACCGCCGTCGACGCCAAGCGCCACACCATGGACAGCTTCGAGCAGGAGCCCATGCCCGGCGAAAACCTCGTCCTTTCCATCGATAGCAATATCCAGTACATGGCCGAGCGCGCCCTCGATGAACAGGTCGCCAAGCTCAAGGCCCTGCATGGCACAGTCGTCGTGCAGGACCCTCACACCGGGCAGATCCTCGCCCTAGCCGTCAGTCCGCGCTTCAATCCCAACGACTCGCGCCATCTGAACGCCGACGAGCTGCAGAACCTCGCCGTCAGCAACATCTACGAGCCCGGCTCCACCTTCAAGCTCGTCACCTACTCCGCCGCACTTGACGGTGCCGGTGTCGAGCCCACTGATAAGGTTGACTGCCAGGGCGGCGCCATGACCATGTACGGCCGCACCCTGCACGACGACAAGTCCGATCACATGGGCGTGGTCACCGTGCAGCAGGCGCTCGAGCACAGCTCCGACGTCGGCGCCGCCAAGATGGCGCTCAAGCTCGGCAACCAGAAGTTCTACGACTACATGCGCGCCTTCGGCTTCGGCGACCGCACCGGCATCGAGTTGCCCAGCGAAACGAGAGGTCTTCTGCGCGCACCTCGCAAGTGGGGATCCACGTCGATCCTCTCGCTTGCGATCGGCCAGGAGATCGGCGTAACGCCCGTACAACTGGTCAGCATGGTCTCCACCATCGCCAACGGTGGCACCTACCTGCCCCCGCACATCCTTCTCCAGTCCACGGACGAGATGAAGGGCGATGCCCGCCTGCAGCCTGAGGCCTTCCACCCCGTCAACCAGCTGCCAACCAGCCTCCCCGACGGCGCTCACCGCGTGATCCGTGAGCTCACGGCCGCCAAGATGCGCGCCATGATGCAGGGCATCGTCATCGAGGGCACCGGCAAGAAAGCCCAGCTGCACGGCTACAGCTCTGCCGGCAAAACCGGCACGGCCGAAAAGATCGACCCCGCGACCCACACCTACTCGCACACCAAACTCGTCGCCAGCTTCGCCGGCTTCGCCCCCGTCAGCTCCCCGGCAATCGCCATCGCCGTCGTAATCGACACACCCACCGCCGGCGGCGAAGATCTGCACTACGGCGGCGCGGCCAGCGGTCCCGTCTTCGCCGAGGTCGCGCAGCAGGTTCTCGAGTACCTCGGCATCCCGCACGACCAGCCGCTCAAGACCAGGCAGCAGCTCGAAGAAGCCAAGCGCGAGCCGCTCGCCGAAGACGGCCCCAGCGACAACATCGCGGACCTCGGTGCGCTCTTCGATCAGATCAACTCGCTGCCCGCAGACGATCCGTTGCGCAAACCCGCCACAGCCGCCGCCGTCGCCGCCAACGCCGAAGCCGACCGCGCCGATGATCAGGTCCGCGAGAACGCCGCACTGCACGCCGCACCGCACTCCCCCTGGCTCGACCTGCCCGATAAGGTCCTCGCCCGCTTCCATCGCAACGGCAACACCACCTCTGTCATGCCCGACACCGAGGTCGCCGCCAATCATCCCATTGTCACACCGCACATCGCT
>CAXTGN010000745.1:1526-2600 GCA_964243455.1 uncultured Acidobacteriaceae bacterium | reverse complement strand
TGTCTCCCAAACTGATCCTTGTCGACCACCTTCGCGCGTTCAACTAAACCGGTGACTTTTCCGAGCAGGGCGGCTGATCCTTGGCCCGGTCGACAGGTCTGCGTCGCCGGCCGGGGCGCTGCCTTGTTCGCTGGTGTTGGCCTCCCCGGCAAGATGAGAACAGCTAAAGCAACTTTCGCAGAGTAGCTTGTTATCAACATCCGCATGCGAACCTCCGGGTGGTTGACCGACAGTCTTACACTCGCGGGCAAGATCGAAACTTTTCAGTGGACTGTGATTTGAACGGCAGCGCTCACGCGTGTTGGACTGGCCTTCGCTTCCGTATGCGTGCGGCGGACCGATTCTCGTCTCCGGGTTCGATGTTCATGTCGCTCTCCTAAGCTTTGGCCTTCCGCTTCATCTTGGTCTCGAACACGGCGAGGGGCGGCTTACGGGAGGGCTCCTGCTCTCCCTCCTTCACGACCTCACGTGCGTCCTTGTCTTCGCGCAGACCGACGAAGCTGACGTGCCGTAGATGATCGGCCGGCGTCCACTCAAGGAAGCAAAACTGCGCTACGGTCTCAGGCCGAAGCCAAACGCAGTTGGCCATCTTGGCAGAGGTCAGACCTGTCCCCATCGTCCTGGCCCGAGCTCGGGGAGGTTGGCAAATGGGCAAACGTCGGTTTCAAGCGATTGCAGTCTTGAATGCAGAGAACGCCGGCTACCAGGAACGAAGCCGTTGCGTACGCTGGCGCAGAACTGGAGATTGCCGTCCCGGTAAAAGCCGAGCAGCACGGCGTCGAAGCCATGGGTGCCCGGCGTAAAGCCCCCGATAACAAATTCCTGGGCTAGCTCCAATCTCATCTTGACCCACGCTCCGGAACGTCGGCCCGGCTCGTAAGAGCTGCTGAGACGCTTTGCTACGACCCCTTCGAGCTCGTGTGCCCTGACCAGTGCCAGCATCTGCTCAGCTGGGACCGGAAAGCTCTCCGAGAGCTGCACGGTCTCACTCGTCTGAAGGGAAGCGCGAAGCATCTCGCGGCGTTTCCACAACGGCCTTAGGGTGAGATCCGCACCTTCCACGGCCAGGAGATC
>CAXTGN010000745.1:0-1516 GCA_964243455.1 uncultured Acidobacteriaceae bacterium | reverse complement strand
ATGAGGGAGAAGCTGGGGCGTCCACTCTGGTCGAGAGCTACCAGCTCACCGTCGACGATGGATTCGGCGGGGACCGCCTCCTTAAGTGCCTGCATCACCGCGGGGAAGCGAGCGCCAAGGTCCTTGTTGTTCTTGGATAGCAGTTGCAGCCCAGTGCCGCTCCGAATCGCCTGGGCTCGGTAGCCGTCCAGCTTTACCTCATAGATCCACTCCGGGCCTTCCGGCAGCCGCTCGGTGTACAGGCACTCCATGGGCAGCACAAAGCCCGGGGCTGAAGGTTTCGGGGACATGGAAAACCCAGCTTAGCGACTCGAGGCCTCGCTGCACAGTTCTGAGGTAGTAAACACGGAGTTCCACCTGTAACAACCTTGAGGCTCGGGGGTCCGCCTATCGGCTGAGATTGGGCGTGTCCTGTAGGGTCCAAGCCCTATATCCTGAGTCACATCGAAAAGTGTGATGGCCAGATCAAGAGCGGCACAACTTATGTACCTACGATTCCAGATTCGGTCTCTCGCACAGCGGGAACGCAGCCTGCTCTTTCTTCTTAGTAGAGCCTGCGAGGGGAATAAAATCGATGCTGAGCAGGAACTTGTACGAGTGCGCAGGCACATACTGGAAGCTCGAGGTGCGCTTACAGCGTTCCTCCAGACCGAACGGGATCCCTTCGCATAGCGTCAGATCCGTAGCCTAACTCATCGGCATATCCCAACCTTGGCCATTTGGGCTTCTCCGAAGACACGCTAGTGGCCGCAGCAGACTGTTAAGAGACGAAGTGCTCTGGCAGCCAGCCCGCCCCTTAGCTAGATCACTTCCGAGTTAGCCGTCATTCAGTTGTCACATCAGAAGCTCTTGTGTGGGTTGCTGAGCGCGTTGGCGATTTGCTAGCAGTCGAGAATCTCCAGCGCTCGGGCGTTGGCTACGAGGCTCGGATTTGCGCGTGATAAAAACACTAACAAGCCCTAAAAAGTGCAATAGGAAAAGTTATGTGCTTACCCGGCTGTAAACAACATGAGGATCAACCCGGAAATACCAAGAGGGACCAACATAGCGAAAACGGCTGCTTTAATCCCCGAACCCATTGATCACGTACTGCTTGGAAGAGAAGGATGCTCATGACGGGGGAGACTGACCAGAACCGCTGTAACCACTCCGGGAGTGTATCCCCGGAGAATCACCGTTGCAGGAACATGGGGAACGAAAACGTTGATCAGCATTGCGGCCGTATAACCGAATAACAGATAAGACCAGACACTCTGTTTGCCACCCCTTGCGCTCAGGGCCGTGACTGAGAATGCGGCCAAAGTAAGAAACAGCAGCCCAACCCGGATTGCTGCCTCCGATGGGTGCAGTGGAACCTGGTTCCTGTGACGAAGCACCCATACCGGCATAAAGATGGCCTCTTCGCTGTTGTGGACAGTGACTGCGATCGGGAAAAGCCACTGCAGCCTGCGAAAAGACATAAGGCACAGTCCTCCTCATAATTATCTATCGGCTCTTTGGGTTCATAACCGATGTC
>CAXTGN010000744.1:0-2602 GCA_964243455.1 uncultured Acidobacteriaceae bacterium | reverse complement strand
CCATTACATAACCACCGGCGACCACAAGACCGCCATGCCCAAACTCATGCACTGGTGCGACGAGGCCTCCGTCGTCCACTGGACCCAACCGGAAGCGGCCCTGCCCACCTGGACCGAAGCCGACCGCCGCATGCGCACCGAAGGCCGCCCCTCCAAAGTCCGAAACCCCAGCCCCCAACACGCGAGCTTGCAGTTTAGAGAACCCCGACTGACTGCCGGCGGTCCTATCAAAGCTGCGCCTCGATAACACCTTGCATTGGTGGAACCGAGAGAAGCTGCCCAGCTTAGAGCGGATCCTGGCCTGGTGCGATAAATCGGCATCCTCAAAACGATTACTTCCCACAATGCGACTTGTCGTTACCAATCCGGAACGGGAAGCGGTCAACGCTCCGAGAAGCCCGGTTTTCGTCCAGAGTTTTACCGAGGTATAACCCTATGGTTTCGGGATACAGCCGCAGCCTTCACATACTGTCGCCATTCTGGACCCAATGCATCTGGTGGGTCATCAGCGGCAGATCGTGCTGCCGGTGCAGCTTTGCCGTGATCGCATTCCCGTTCACTGTGCCCTGCATCTCCATCGTTTGCGGCGTTGTCCGCTGCACCTTCAGATCGCATCGCCAGGCTGGATCACTCGAATCCGTAATCACCACCGATCCCTTATCCGGTCCCGGCTTGACATCCACGTACTCGAATGCCCCGTCCCCCATCTCGATTACTGCTGCGTCGGGCGTGTCCAGGATCACTCGCTTCCACGCCACATGTTTTGGATCAAAGTCCCGAAACGTCTGCAGAATCTTGGGCGTCAGCAGCGGCCTGGCAGAGTTCGCCACCGTCATCTCGTCAAGTACCCAGACTCCGCGAAACGCACTCTCCCGTAACGTCTTGGCGCGCTGTACGGCATACATCCTCCGCCCAAAGACGCCGATCCAGCAAAGCATAGCCAATCCCAGAACCAACGGCACCCAACGAGCAGCACGACACACCATCGCACTCCGTGACAGCGCCTCCTCGGGCGCCGGCTCCGGCGTCCGATGCAGAATAAAGATGTTCGTCAGCCGCGGCAAGTCCGGCAGTAGCAAGAAGATCGACAATAGTAGCAAGTGCAGAGACCTGCCCTTCACCGGCACGTCATATGCAAGGTTAAGGACAAACACATTGGTCATCGCCGCCGTGCAGATTAACGCACCCAGCGTCGTTAGCTCCGGAACTAGTAACAACAGCCCACCGACGACCTCCACCGACCCCGCAAAGACCGTGTACAGCGTCGACGCCGCCATGAAATCCCAAAGCACGCTGAACGGCGTTCGCGCGCCCAGGGGCATTGCCATCTTGGTCAGGTTCAGCATGCCAAACTGCATCGGGATGACCTTGTCCATCCCATACAGCAGCATCTCCGAGGCCAGCATCAGCCGAACCGCCACTCGCAGCCACGCATGCAGCACACGGTAGTCTCGTCGCTTCCTGTCCAGCGCAGACCAGATCACCGTCGCCAGCAGCGCGATCAGCAACTCCGTCACAATCTGCATCCAGTCGTAAAGCGAATCGTTGCCCGACATGGAAACGCCTACCTTCAAATCAAAAAGATGCGTTCCCACCCACGGCACAAAGCGGTTCCACAGCGGTGCTGTAAACGCCGTGGGAAACGACTTTCCATCTCCGCTCAGATAGCGGCAGAACAGGATCGCATCCGTGAACAAGTCAACGCAAAAGATCCCGAGATAGCAGAACGCAAACCGGATCCCCAACCGCTTCGCCAGGGGCCAATCCCGGCCTCCGCGATCCGCAATCTCCGCACCCACTGCCACAGCACGCATGGCCGCGATTATTCGCCGATTTCGAGCCAATCGCACCTGAAATCTCAGTTCGGCGCCGCTGTCGCGGCGGCCTCCGCCACTAACCTGAGCCCGGGCCACCCACCAAGCCCGTCCTCGATCCTCAGCCGCCCTGTCTCACGGTCCCCACCGACTTCATCTTCCCCCCTCACCGGTCGCAACGGCGCAGGCAAGACCAAACTCATCAAGCGCTCCCCACCGCTGCCAAAGCTTCCTCTGCCCCGCCGCCTGAACGCTACAAAGCCTCATAAACGCCGCAGGGGCCAGCGACGCCTCGCTGGCTCATCCTTTTCGCACGGCTGGGAGGCCGTGCGATGACGAAAAGAGCCAAGAAACTTAGTCCCAAGACGATCCTGAAATTGCCGGACCTGGAGCACTCCAAGAATGCCGTTCTGAACAGCCTGTCCTCGTTGAGCTCACGGCGGTCCTACGATCACGCTATCCGGGACTTCATCGACTGGTACTGTTCTGAGCCACGGCTTTCGTTCAACAGGACAGTGGTGACCCGCTACCGGATCGCCCTGGAACAGCGGAGGTACGCGCCGGCGACAATTAACCTGCGACTGGCTGCGGTCCGCCGGCTGGCCTATGAGGCTTCTGACTATGGCCTCCTCAGCCCCGAGCTGGCTGCCGGCATTCGCCGGGTGAAAGGAGCCAAGCGACTCGGTGTGCGGGTTAGCAACTGGCTCTCCGCGGAGCAGGGCAGGAAGCTTATCGCTTCGCCCTCCGGCACGGAGCTTCGGTCAGTGCGCAACCGGGCTCTTTTGGCC
>CAXTGN010000743.1:0-2609 GCA_964243455.1 uncultured Acidobacteriaceae bacterium | reverse complement strand
CGGAAGAACCTGGGGTGGGAAGTCGCCAGAAGGGCCGTAGATCGACGGCACCTTCGCGCCAAACGGACGAAGGTAGGTAGAGATCTGGCCGCGATGATGAATGGCATCCACGTGAAACAGCCAGAAGATCTGTCCCAACGGTTGGCGCAGCAGCACTTTCCCTGCTGCAGTGACGGTGCGCTCTGCCTTCCACTTCGGTTGGTCCATGTCAACGATGCTGTCAGCCAGGAGGTCCGCCGCGCTGATGAACTCGCGGACTGCTTGCTCCTGACCTGGCGGGTCCTCGCGAGGAACCTCGGCGGCATTGGAATACGTGAGTTCGTGACAAAGGCGAAGGCAACGGACGATGGTCCACGCGACCACCCCAATCGTCGACGAAGCAGCATGGGGTAGGTACGTGAGCAGCTCGGCGGGCATGGCGCGCAGCACGGTGGCTGTGGTCGCCGATTCTACGCGATGGCGCTCCCGGAAGAACGACACGGTTCCAACTGGATCGAAGTCAGACATGGAGCACCTCGGCAGCTTCGCGGACGTGCTGGGTCAATGCTGGATAATCGGTGTAGCCTTCGCTGGTTGGGCCATAGTAGGTGGCTGGCCGCGGTTGGTTTCGTGGGCCGTTGACCCGGATACGTTCCACCAGGTCCGGGTTCGCGATGTACTCCCGGCCGAAGGCAACGAGGTCGCCGGCACCCTGCTCCAGCAACTCCTCGGCGTGCTGTGCATCGATGCCGACATTGAGCATTAACGTGCCCGCATAGAGCTTGCGGAAGTGATGAAATACGGCATCGCCCGCAAGGGCCTGCAGCGGAGTGCCAGTGAGGTCCGCGAGCTGACGCATCAGCATCACGTGAGACAGGTTGTACTCATTCAACCGCCGGTAAACATGCTCGGAAGTTTCGAGCGTGGAAGGAAGTGACCGGAAGCCGCCGCGCTCATCCATCATCGGACCGGCTTTTACGCCGACTCTCTGACTCGGCCAGACTCGCAAGATCGCGTCGAGAACCTCAAACAGGAGTCGTGACCGATTCTCAATCGTGCCGCCGTACTTGTCCGTTCGCCGGTTCAGGTTCTCCTGTAGGAACTGCTGGAAGAGGTAAACAAAGCCGCCCTGAATCTGCACTCCGTCGAAGCCGGCATCCCGAGCGACCTTGGCTGCGTGTTGAAATTCGGCAATGGTCTGCCGTATGTCCTCCAGCGTCATGGGCCGTGGAACCCCGGTCATCTCCGTTCTGCCGTAGCCCGTGTGGACGAGTTGTTCCGGGTTGACCGCCGAGGGCGCCAGCGGAAGACGACCATGCCCAACGAGCTCTCGATTCGATACGGAACCCTGGTGCCACAGTTGGACGATGATCCGCCCACCGGCCCGATGCACCGCTTCCGTTATGACTTGCCAGCCCGTGCGTTGTGCTTCGGTGTAGACGCCCGGGGCCGCGAACCAACCTCTCGCCTGATCGCTAACGAACGTCCCTTCCGTAATGATCAGCCCGGCCGTTGCGCGCTGCTCATAATATTCCCGCATGAGTTCGTTCGGCACGGCGCCGGGCAGAGGGGCGCGCATTCTTGTGAGTGGCGCCATCACAACCCGGTTCCGTAACTGAAGATCTCCAAACGACACCGGTTCGAGAAGCAGTCGCGGGTTCTGCCTTGCAGCTGGTTTCATCATGTCCTTATTCATGTGCGTCTCCATCGAACCTTCCGATCGCAGGCGATCGCGTTCAGTAGCGGAACCGGTCCGCATGCCGTTCGGCAAAGTCGGCCAGTGTGCGAGGCGCACGGCCCGTTAGAGCAGGGAAGTTATTGAAGGTCACATCCGCCCCGATGTCCTTCCCATGGCTCAGGTCGGTGTAGCTGTCGTAGACACATTTCATGTAGGCTGGCTCTGCGCCTGCAGCAAGCACCGCATGGAGAAACTCTTCTGGCGGCCGGGGCTCATAGGTGAATGGCTGCCCCAGCACCCGCGTGAACGTCTCCGCCACCTCGTTGTAGGTCTTAGCCTCGTAGCCAAGACGGTAGGTTTTACCTGAATGCTGCTCAGGATGTGAAATACAGACAGCCGCAACCGCTGCAACATCGTCGCAATCCACCCAGCTAAGTCGCGCACTGCCTACGTAGTGCCTGATCACGCCCTGCTTCACGTGACTTGCCCCGCCATAGCCGAGCAGGTTTTGCATGAAGATCTCCGGGCGGAGATGGGTGAACGTCACGCAAGTCCACTCGATATAGCGTTCGATGAATTGGTGCCAGCCATAATGAGCGACACGCGTATCGTCGTCGCCGCACGCCCCCAAATGGACGATCTGCTGCACGCCAGCTCGCCTTGCAGTGTTCAACAAGTCTTTACTCTGGCGTAGCATGTCCACCGTGTAGCCGGTCGCCATGAAGATACGATCGATGCCCTCCAGCGCCGGGGCAAACGTCTCAATCCTGTCCAGATCAAGAGGCACCATGGCGACACCAAGACGCTCGCCTTTGGCCAGGTTCCGAACGGCTGCGACCACTTCCAAGCCTGGATCCTTCGCAAGCAGCGGCAATAGGGCACCGCCAACCTGGCCCGTGGCTCCCATCACCAAGACCCTTGCACTTGTGCTCATGAGACCTCCTGAAGTCCG
>CAXTGN010000742.1:0-2609 GCA_964243455.1 uncultured Acidobacteriaceae bacterium | reverse complement strand
AGAACTGTGCTCTGAAGAGCTTCAGATAAGTCCTGAGAAACGCCGTTGTGGGAAGTGGCCGCAGCAAGGCCGCGGCTTTCGGGTAAGGCTCTTCGCGTGGTCGCTGATGGAAGCCGTCCCTCAAACAGAGCGGTTGACTGCGGCTGTTTCTGTACTGCGCTGGCTAAGAGCTAAACGACGGACAGGGTCCTGTTGACGTGGATATACTTGCCGCGATCTTTGGATAGGTGGAGGCAGGGTTGCGAGTTTCGCGTCGGGGATTTCTGCAGGTGGGTGGCGGGGCGGCTGTGGCAGCGGCCGTGGGGCGTTCCGGAGTGGCACAGAACACGTTGGCTCCGGCGTCGACGAGCGGGCCGGGTGGCGAGCCGGTGCGGTTTGCGAGTATCGGTGTGGGGATTGAGGGCGCGGTGCTGTTGCGGGCGTGCATGACGCTGCCGCAGGCCAAGTGCGTGGCGGCGTGCGATGTGTATGACGAGCGGCACGTGCTGGCCAAGGAGATTGCCGGGCCGGACATCCAGGTGACGCGGAACTACCGGCAGATCCTGGCGGACCCGAAGATTGAGGCGATTGTGCTGGCCACGCCGGATCATCAGCATGCGCCGATTGCCGTGGCGGCGTTGGCGGCGGGCAAGGATGTGTACTGCGAGAAGCCGATGTCGCACACCATTGCGGATGGCGAGGCGATGGTGGCGGCCGTCCAGGGGTCAAAGGGACGGCTGATGCAGGTGGGGTCGCAGCGGGTGAGCTCGGCTGTGTTTGGCAAGGCGCGGGAGCTGTGCCAGGCGGGCGCGATCGGGCCGGTGCGCCAGGTGGAGTTGATGCTGGGGCGGAACTCGCCGGGCGGCGCGTGGGAGTATCCGCTGCCGCCGGATCTTTCGCCGGCGAACCTGGACTGGACGGCGTGGCTGGGAAGTGCGCCGAAGAAGGCTTTCGATCCGGTGACGTTTGCGCGGTGGCGCTGCTGGCGCGAGTACGGCACGGGCATGGCCGGCGACCTGATGGTGCACCTGCTGAGCGGGATGCAATGCGTCACGGGCATTAACGCGATGCCGGACATGGCGCTATCGGTAGGTGGGATTGTGCGGTGGAAGGACGGGCGCAACATGCCCGATCTGCAGGTGACGACGTTTATGTATGGACCGGTGCCGGTGACGGTGCGGCTGACCCAGGGCACAGAAACGCCGGAGATCACACGGGTGATGGGACCGGGCGGCGTAATCGAGGTGAGCAGCAACACGGTGACGCTGACGCCCGAGACGGGACTGGACGGCTCACCGGCGTACGGACTGAACGGCTTCCCTGCCGCGATGAAGGCGGCAACCCTGAAGCAGTGGCATGCGGAGCATGACGGAGAGCTGGCAGCGCACCCGACGCAGCCGGTGCAGACGTGGAAGGGGACAAGCTGGGACGACCATGCGCCGCACCTGAGCAATTTCTTTACAGCGGTACGCACGCGTGGACCGGTGGATGAGGACGTGATGTTTGGGCACCATGCGGCAGGAGCATGTCACATGGCGAACGCGTCGTATTTTGAGAAGCGTCCGACCAAGTGGGACGGCAAGCGGATGGTGTAAGGCTGGGTGCAGCACGGCGCTATTTGTGGTATTGCTCCTCGGTGACCTGTTCGAGCCAGTCGACGACCTTGCCATCCTGCCGTTCCTGGATGGCGATGTGGGTCATGGCCGTGGTGGGCGTGGCGCCGTGCCAGTGCTTCTCGAGAGGCGGGAACCAGACCACGTCTCCGGGCTGCACCGCTTCGACCGAACCGCCTTCGCGCCCGACCCAGCCTACGCCGGCGGTGATGATGAGGGTTTGGCCGAGAGGATGGGTGTGCCATGCGGTGCGGGCGCCCGGTTCGAACGTGACGCTGGCGCCTGAGACAAGGGCAGGATCGGGCGCCTGAAACAGGGGGTCGATCCGGACGGTTCCCGTGAACCAGTCCGATGGACCTTTGCCCGAGGGCTGCGTGCCGACTTTTTTGATATCCATGTGCGTGCTCCTTGTATCAAGCTGATGTGTTTCGTAGCGGGTGAATCGGTTTCGATTGCCTCTAGCGAAGCTTGAGCGTGGTCAGGGCGAAGAGGGCGAAGACGAGGGCAAGGATCCAGAAGCGGGCGATGACTTTGCTTTCGGACCAGCCGCCGAGTTCGAAGTGATGGTGCAGCGGGGCCATGCGGAAGATACGTTTGCCGTTGCGGAGCTTGTAGCTGCCGACCTGCAGCATGACCGAGAGGGCTTCCAGGAGGAAGACGCCGCCGATGAAAGGCAGCAGGAGTTCCTGCTTAATGCAGACGGCGACGGTGGCGATGGCGCCGCCGAGGGCGAGCGAGCCGACGTCGCCCATGAAGACCTCTGCGGGATGCGCGTTGTACCAGAGGAAGCCGATGGAGGCGCCGACCATGGCGCCACAGAAGATGGTGAGCTCCGAGACGGCGGGCATGCGCTGCAGCTCGAGGTAGTCCGAGAAGACGACGTGTCCGCTGACGTAGGTGAGGGCGGTGAGCGCGGCGGCGGCGACGATGGTGCAGCCGATGGCCAAGCCGTCGAGGCCGTCGGTGAGATTGACCGCGTTAGACGAGCCCGAGATGACCAGCATGACGAAGAGGACG
>CAXTGN010000741.1:0-2613 GCA_964243455.1 uncultured Acidobacteriaceae bacterium | reverse complement strand
GCCGGGTCGAGGTCGGGCGAGGGTTGCTCCCGGCTTTCCTGCGTTCTCCGGGGTCCAGCGGTTCCTGCTCGCGGCGTGCGCGGCTCCCGAAGATCATCCCATGCCGGTCGAGAAATGCCGGATCGTATTCGGCCTGAAGGAGGCCCCGTAGCACTGGCGTAGCAGGCCGGAAAGCCTGACGAAAATGATGTCGACCTGGGTGTCGATCGCAGCCAGGATCACGTCCCGATGGGCCAGGGCCCGCTGCAAGAACGGAGCACCACCACTGCGTCGCGGGGTCGGTAGGCCAGCCTGTCGCCACGTCGCACCCGGCGAACCTCCGTCGATGCCGCCACCTCGCGTCGTTTGGAGGCCGTATTCGGGAACAAGTCTCCCTCGCCAGCCGGGATGACGTCGTCGGGAACGTCCTGAGACACAACTCGTGCTATCCATCCTAGCCTCCAGCCTAGGTAGTCGACTCGTGTCGATGCCGACTGAAATCTCCTCGAAAGCACCGAAGTAAAACTCGCCGATTGTGCCCGTCAGGGACCTGGGCTGGCGTATCCGTCTTTCGGCGGCCGGCCGCGCCGTCGGGCTGCCGGCCCCGACAACGGCGGTGCGATCAGGGCCTTAGAGCGGACCTGCTCGGGCATGAGTTCGGCGTGCTGGCGGAGCCGGTAGCTCGAGCCCTCGATCTGCACGACAACAGCGTGATGCAGCAGCCGGTCGAGCAGGGCGGTGGCGACCACCGGATCGCCGAACACCTCGCCCATTCGGCAAAGCCGCGGTTCGAGGTGAGGATCATGGCGCCGCGCTCGTAGCGGGCGTTGACGGGCTGGAAAAACAAGTTGCCGCCGCCGGGCACCACCGGCAGGTAGCCCTTGAGCGTCACTTGCGCCCCAGCGTCGACGACGAGCAGCGCCGCCCTGGCAAAGAACCGGATGCGGTCCTGCAGCCGGCCCTCCCGCTCGGCGCCGGCGAGCTGGTCCAGCAGGTCGGCCAGGGTGCAGAAGTAGACGCTCCGGCCTGCCTTGACCGCCTCGACGCCGATCCCGGCGTGCTCCAGGCGGCGCACGACGCCGTCGAGCGCCTCCAGCGGGCGGGGCATCTTCAGGCCCACCAGATGCGGACCTCGTTGGCCAGCGTATGCACCTCGACCAGGCGGCGTGTCGCGTCGGGGACGCTGTAGAAGTTGCCGCCGACGCTCGCCATGCCGTCACGCGAGATCCGCCGCTCGAGGCGCAGCACCGCCCGGAACGGCGCCAACGGCAAAGGCCGCAGATGCAGCCGCTCCTCGGCGAACGCGTCGTTGACGACCCGACGCGGGGTCGCATGCAGGCGCCGGTTGGCAACACCGTCCAGCCAGCGCCGGAGCCAGTCGTTGAGGTCGGCCAGATGCGGAAGCTGCACGCAAGGAAGAGGTCCTCGCGGATGTAGCGGAACGGTCGTTCGACCTTTCCCTTAGCGATGAGCTGCGCACGCGCCGGCATCGCACGTGGCGCGGACTGTGGTCAGCCGATACGTCATCGCCGTTCACGATAGGAATCTTCGCCTGCAAGTCGATAATACAGGCGCTGGCTTCAACGTCTAATGCGCGCTCTCCATGAAGCCGGTGTCATCCGTGTCGGCATTGAAGCCTCCGGCAGCTATGAACATGGCGTGGTATGCCACCTCCGCAACCACGGTGTTGTTGCGCTCGTGCTTCAGCCCGTGCAGGTGAAGGCTTTCGCCAAGCTGCATCTACGCCGCGCTAAGAACGACGCCTTCGACGGAGCCCTCGTCGCCGCCTGCACCGCGGTGCTCGATCCAGGAGAACTCGACGTCGATACCTGCCTGGAATCGTTGGCTGATCGGCTCACTTTTGTCGAGCAGCTCGAAGAGGATATTGCCCGTTTTAGGACCTGCCTCGAACATGTCAGTGATCTCCAGCTGCGCGGCGTCTTCATCCGTGGCCTAACCCGCCTGAGGGCCACCGGGCAGCCGAACTCCTCAAAATCGTCAAGGAGGTACGCCTGCACGCAGACCTCGCCACACGGCTCGAACTGATCCAGAACGTGCCTGGCATTGGGGAACGCACAGCCCTGGCCATCCTGCTGCGCTTGCCCGAACTCGGCCACGTTACCCGCGAACAGGCCGCGGCCCTCGCCGGCCTAGCTCCCTTCGACCATGATAGTGGAAGGTGTAGTGGTCAGTGCCACAGCGTCGCAGGCCGCGTACGGTCGCGCTGTTAGCTCTATGCGGCCGCCTTGCCAGCGGCCTTTCGCGTGATCCGGCCGCCTGAGAGCCAGCAACGGCTTAGGTCCATATGATCCGACGCCAGCCGCCCGGTCCTGGGTGGCCACCCAGGACCGGGCGCTTCTTTCGGAACAGACTTGGCTTACAGCAGTCGCCTACTACAAGGTCCAGCGGCCACAGACCTTGGGTAGGTCTCATCGACGTATCAGCTCGCCCCAAGGTCCGCGCCGCATGCCATGCCGGCGCTTACGCAGCGCATCGCTCATGATCGGCAGCAGCTTCGCCTCTCGGTTGCTTCGTAGCTGACCTCGAGCGCGCGCAGGGCCATGCTCTCGCTCAGGTCTCGCAGGGTCAGCCGGTAGCGGAGCCGGCAGAACACCACGAAGGCGATGACGTCGC
>CAXTGN010000740.1:0-2613 GCA_964243455.1 uncultured Acidobacteriaceae bacterium | reverse complement strand
GGCCTGCAGTTCCTGGACCTGATCCAGGAGGGCAACATCGGCCTGATGAAGGCCGTCGACAAGTTCGAGTACCGCCGCGGCTACAAGTTTTCCACCTACGCCACCTGGTGGATCCGGCAGGCCATCACCCGCGCCATCGCGGACCAGGCCCGCACGATCCGCATCCCGGTGCACATGATCGAGACCATCAACAAGCTCATCCGTACCAGCCGTCAGCTGGTGCAGGAGCTTGGGCGCGAAGCCAGCTCGGAAGAGATCGCCAAGCGCATGGATATCCCGGTCGCCAAGGTCCGCAAGGTCCTCAAAATCGCCCAGGAGCCCATCTCCCTCGAAACCCCCATCGGCGAAGAGGAAGATTCGCATCTCGGCGACTTCATCGAGGACCGCATGGCCGTCTCGCCGTCCGACGCGGTCATCTCGGTCAACCTCAAGGAGTACACCTCGCAGGTCCTTCGCACCCTGACCCCCCGCGAAGAGCGCGTCATCAAGATGCGTTTCGGTCTCGAGGACGGTTCCGAGCACACCCTCGAAGAGGTAGGCCAAAGCTTCCAGGTAACCCGCGAACGCATCCGCCAGATCGAAGCCAAGGCCCTCCGCAAACTCCGTCATCCCAGCCGCAGCCGCAAGCTGAAGGCCTTCGTGGACGGCGTCAAGGAACTCTAAAGCGGTTCCAAGCCTGTGATTAGCGAAGGCGCGCTCACATGAGCGCGCCTTCGGCTTTGGCTCCAAGCCTGTCAGCATACGGGAGATTGGCTACAATCCCTTGATATCTCTCCGAAGAAGGGCGCTCGCAGGGCCATGATTCCAGGTTTTAGGGTTCTGAAATGATGAAGCGTCCGCTCGGTCGGCTTCCGTCTCCCCTGCGTTTGTTTCTGGTTCAAAGCGCCATCTGGACACTTGCATGTGTTGCGGCGGAGCTGGTCTGTCATCGCTACCTGCACCTGGGCTACCCCTTCAATTACCCGGCCGTTCCTCGGGCCTCGATGTTCGGTGACTTCACGTCCTATCTGCCTAAGTTCGCTTTCTTCCACAGTCGGGCGTTCTACCAGACTGAACCGGGTCTGACCTACCCAGCCCCCTCTGTCGTTTTGTTCAAACTCTTCCTGCTGCCCCAACCCGGCACAGCCCGCCAGATGCAACTGGCACTGTTCCACTATCTGGGCGTCATGGTGCTCACATCGGTGGTCCTGTTGGTAGCCTTCTGGAGAGGCCTCATCCGACACGGGCTCGGAACCCGGACGGCATCCTGGTTTGCCTTCGGCACCTCTGTCTGCTCCTTCCCCGTCTGGTTTGATCTCCATCAGGGCAACATCGAGTTTGTCGTCTGGATCACCACTGTTTGCGCTGTCTGGGCCATTTGGACCCGCCGTTTCTCCCTCGCGGCGATCTTCCTGGGCGCAGCCATCGCGCTGAAGCTGTACCCTGTCATCCTGCTCGGGTTGCTCCTTGCCCAGAAACGCTTACGGGAAGCAGCGCTCGCTCTGGGCGCCGCGAGTGCGCTGACACTCGCATCTCTTTGGCTCATCTGCCCGGACGTACGCTACAGCTGGCATGCGACCAACGAAGCCATAAGCCGCACCCGGACCGAGTACATGCTCACGCTCTTTCCCGTGGAGTCGGGTTTCGATCACGGGCTTTTCGTCCTGCTCAAGCGATCCTTGCCCACCCTGCCTCCACCGGAACACCTTGCGCACGTCCTTCGTGCGTACCTTGTGCTCTCTGCTGTAGCGGGCGTCACACTGTTTTTCCTCCGCATCCGCAAACTGCCAGTGATCAACCAGGTCTTGGCGCTGAGCATCGCGGCAGTGCTGCTGCCACCCGTCTCCTACGACTACACCCTTCTTCACCTCTACGCGCCATTCGCACTGCTCGCTTTCTTCGCCGTGAAGAACATGGAACGCCAAACCAGGGCCCTAACGCTCGCCTTCTCGCTGCTGGCCATCATCCTTTCGGCCCAGTCCGAGTTCATCCTTCACGGGTTCCGCTTCAGCGGACAGCTCAAAGCCGTGGCATTGCTGGCGCTCTTTGTCCTGAGCGTGGTTTGCCCTTTCCGTGACACTGCCCATGACGATGAAGCCAGGGCCTTAAAGGAAACAGGCGAGGCGGCGTAAGTCAGGCAACTCGCACTGCTGCGTTCCCCTACGCCGAAGCCGAATCCACCGTGCGCGAGATCAGCAGCACCCGCGGAATCCTAACAGCCTGCAGCAGGTGCTCCGTCGTTCGCCCCAGCGAAATCCCCTGCTCACTGGACCGCATCACGCCCCCAAGCACCAGCAGGTCATGCGGACTTCCGTCCAGCTCCGCCAGAATCGCCTCCGCCGGATTTGGCGCCAGCACCACCCGCTCGGCAATGCGCACACCCAATCGGCCGATCCGCGCGGAAGCCTCCCGGGTGATCGTGTAGCCGGCCTGTAGGAGGTCCCGATGCTTGCGCTCCCGCCAGAACAGCGGTCCCAGGCGCGGCGCCATCACGGTCAGCAGCACAACCTCGGCCCCTGTGCCCTTGGCGATATACGCCGCCACATCCGCTGCCGCAAACGCGTGGTTCAGCCCGTTGATCGGCACCAGCACGCGACGGATCTCCGGCAGATCGGGCTCCGCCGACAGCGTCAG
>CAXTGN010000739.1:2125-2630 GCA_964243455.1 uncultured Acidobacteriaceae bacterium | reverse complement strand
AGGGCAGCGCGCTTTCCGCCAACGCCCACCACGGCGTCGACCAGCAAACGCTCGAAGCCCGCGCCTACGCCGTCGCCCGGCGCTACCGTCCCATGCTGGTCAACACCGTCGTCGGTTTCA
Source organism: uncultured Acidobacteriaceae bacterium (assembly GCA_964243455.1). Classification (GTDB taxonomy): domain Bacteria; phylum Acidobacteriota; class Terriglobia; order Terriglobales; family Acidobacteriaceae; genus Granulicella. Next base: position 2,510 of record CAXTGN010000739.1, on the reverse strand, counting down.
TCGGTCCCGAATACCTCTACGACGGCAAGCAGATTCAGCGCGCTGGTTTGGAGGATCATTTCTGCGGCAAACTCCTCGGTCTGCCCATGGGCTGCGACATCTGCTACACCAACCACGCCGAAGCCGACAACGACGACATGGACGCGCTTCTGACCACGCTCGGAGCCGCAGGCGTGAACTACATCATGGGCGTGCCCGGCGGCGACGACATCATGCTCAATTATCAAAGCACCTCCTTTCACGATGCCCTCTACCTGCGGCAGGTGCTCGGCCTTCGGCCCGCGCCCGAGTTCGAAGCCTGGCTGGCCGGCGAGGGCTTCCAGCGGCTGGCCTCCGGCCTGACCAACGCGATCCCCTCGATTTCCACGATCCCGTCGCTCGCCGG
>CAXTGN010000739.1:0-2115 GCA_964243455.1 uncultured Acidobacteriaceae bacterium | reverse complement strand
GGAAGCGCATACAAAATTGCGCCAACTCACGGCAGCACGGGTCGCCCTGGGCCGAAGCGGCACGTCCGTACGCACAGGGGATCATCTCGCGTTTCAACTCGATCACGCCGCCGCCCGAGATGCTGTCCAAACGGAGATGGACACCTCGTCGCTCGCAGATCAATTACGGGAGCGACACGGGCCCGTCCTGCTGCTGCAAAGCTCCGCGAGCGCTACGGACCGAAAATCCGGACGAAAGACCTACCTGCAGAGACCGGACCTCGGCCGAAGGCTCTCTCGGGAGTCAGCCGCCACGGTCCGGCGGGCCGCCGCGGCCTTCACTGAACCTCCCAACGTGATCTTCGTCATCGCGGATGGCCTTTCCGCCCTGGCGATCGAAAGAAACGCCGTTCCGCTGCTCGACGCCCTGTCTTCCCCGCTCGCCTCCCACGGCTGGCATCCCGGCCCGGTCTGCATGGTGCGCGATGGCCGCGTCGCGGTCGGCGACGAGATCGGCGAACTCCTCGGCGCGTCCATGCTGGTCATGCTGATTGGCGAACGCCCCGGCCTCAGCGCCTCCGACTCGATGGGTCTCGATCTCACCTGGGCGCCGCGCGTGGGCAAAACCGATGCCGAGCGCAACTGCATTTCCAACGTCAGGCACGGCGGTCTGTCGCACACGGACGCGGCCGAACGCTTGCTGTCCCTAATGAACCGCGCCCGCGCCCTCCACCGCAGCGGCGTCGATCTGGGGGGCGGCGCGGGCATCGCCTCCGCCCTGCCTTGATTCCCGTTTCTAAGCCCGGGCCGGCTCTCAGGTATAAGTAAAGCAGTCACCCCCAAATCCAAAATCTCTCGCGCTCCCGGGCGAGGCGAGACGAGGTGCATCGGATGATCTCCCCTGCCCCGCACACAACACCGGAAACCCCTTCGTACGGCCTCCGCGAAGGTGTCCTCACACCTTCAGAAACTCTCGCGCAATCCATCTCCGCCATCGCGCCCAGCACCTCCGCCGCGCTCACCGTGCCGCTCGTCTATGCCCTCGCCGGCGAAGGCACCTGCCTCGCCTACCTCATCGCCACCCTGGCCATGGTGCTGGTGGCGCTCTGCATCAACGTCTTCGCCCGGGATTCAGCCTCGCCCGGTTCGCTTTACGTCTACACGCAAAAGACCCTGCCGCCGGTCTGGGCCGCCGTCACCGCCTGGTCTCTCTGCTTTGCCTACGTCACCACGGCCAGCTCCGTCATAGGCGGCTTCGTCAGCTTCGCCTGCGCGCTCACGGGTACGACAAAAGCCCTTCCCGCGGTCCTGTTCGCCTGCCTCGCCGCCGGCGGTGCCATGTGGATCGCCTACAAGGACATCCAGATCTCCGCCCGGCTCATGCTGCTCGTGGAAACCTGTTCCGTGCTGCTCATTGCAGTCGTGCTCATGCTTCTTCTGTGCCGTTACGGTCTGCATATCGATCGGCCGCAGCTCAACCTCAGGAACATGCACTTCAGTTCCGTGCGCCTCGGCGTTGTGCTGGCGATCTTCAGCTTCGTCGGCTTCGAAAGCGCGACCTCGCTCGGCGCCGAAGCCCGCCGCCCTTTGAAAACCATCCCCGTGGCCGTGCTTTGGAGCACCCTTCTCTCCGGCGTCTTCTTCGTCGGCTCCGCCTATACCGAAGTGCTCGGCTTTCGCGGCGCCAATCCCGGGCTGGCCGACAGCCCGTCGCCCATGCGCTTCCTCAGCACCCATGCCGGCCTCACCCTTGCCGGACCGGTGATCGATGCCGGCGTCCTGGTCAGCATGTTCGCCGCCACACTCGCTTTCGTGATCGCGCTCGGCAGACTGCTGCTGCTGATGGCGCGCCACGGGCTGGTACCGCTCCAGCTGGCGCACACCAGCGAGCGCCACAAAACACCCACGGGGGCCAGTGTCCTGGTCGGTGCTCTGGCCTTGTTGCCCGTGGTGCTCCTGTTATCACGCGGCGCGAACGGCGCCGAGGTCTACGGCTGGATGGGCAGCCTCGCCGTCTTCGGCTATCTCACGACCTATCTGCTCGTCGCCGTGGCGGTCGTCGTGCATCGCGTGCATCAGCACCGGCTGGACCTCGGCACGATTCTGCTGGCGGCCTCCGCCGTGCTCGCCATGCTG
>CAXTGN010000738.1:2329-2640 GCA_964243455.1 uncultured Acidobacteriaceae bacterium | reverse complement strand
CCTGCTGATGCTGCTTCTGGATTGTTGCACTGTAGGTTGCGTATACGTCGTTCACGACCTTCAGCACTGCTCCGGAGGCTGCCTGTGGATCGGCGCCGGCGTTCAGTTTGGCCGTGAGTTCGTGCCAGGCATACTCCGTCCCGGGCATCTGCTTATAGATCGGCGTTCCGCTTTGGAAGAGCACCGAGTTGGCGAACACAGCGACGCGTCCCGTGGAGTGCAGCTCTGTACCCGTCCCGACAAGCTCCATCATGTAGAACCGTACCAGCCCAACCTCGATGACTTCGCCGGTAACGCCCGCCACAGTCACT
>CAXTGN010000738.1:0-2319 GCA_964243455.1 uncultured Acidobacteriaceae bacterium | reverse complement strand
TCACTCGATCCCCTACCCGGATCCCGTATCTGCCGACGATGAAGAAGTAGGCCGCAACACTGAGCAAAATGCTCTGCAGACCCACGGCAATGCCCGCCGTGATGAAACCGGCAAACGTCGCGAGGGAACTAAACTGCGTAACAAATCCAAAGATCAAGACTAGGCCGGTGAAGAATCCGATCACAATCCGTCGCATCAGCAGAAGTTGCCGCCTTCGCCGAAGATCGCTGACGTATCTCACAGCTGCCTGGTTCAAAGCGCGATTGGCAAGCGCCAGGACTCCGAGTGCGATGCCAATCACGGCCAACCGAATCAGCAGGTTCCGCAGGACGTCCTTGTACTCCGTGTCCACCGTTGCGTCCCACGTCGTGAGCGTGCCGCGGGCGTTCTCCAGCAGCACGCTTTCCTGACTCAGGGGCAGTGTCGCGCTCGCGAGCACCTGGAAGGTCGACGTCAGAGCGTCGAACTGTTTGCGCGTGTTTGCCAGATCCTGCGCATTGGTCGTCGGAGTCGCCTGCAGATTGATGCTCTGCTGGGTAAGCGTCTGTCCTTGCTGGATAGTGGTACGGAGAACCTTAACAAAAGGTGTCCGCAAATCGGTCGCCTGCTTACTGAGCTGATCGATCGCCTTGATCTGCTGGTCGATCGTGTGCAGCGTACCCATCAATTGAAACAACACGCTTGCCTGTGTCGAGACACCGGCATCATGGGCTGCGGCCAGACTTTGCAGCACCGGAGGAACCGGCGTCTTCACCGGTTTACTCAGCAACTCCGGGGCAGATCTTTGCAACCGATCGATGTCGCCCGCTAGACCCGTCTTCGCCTGTGCTACGGAGAAGCTGCTGATGCGCCCGAGCGCTTCTACCATGGCCTGCTGCAGTTCGATCCCGCCTTCGACCTGCTCCCCCTGCTGCAGGAGCGCGGCGCGCTGGTTGCCCCTCGCTTTGGCAAGCTGTCCGTTGATATCGGTCTGTTGCGCCTGCAGCGCGGCGAGCCGTTGCTGCGCCTGGGTGCGGATGACTGCGATGCGATCGGCCTGGCTCTGACCGTTATCGCCCGTCGCGGCTTGGGCACCGGAAGATCCACTCGGCCCTGTGACGTTGGCCGCGCCCGGAACGCGGTTCAGCAGGGCCGCCTCGTTCTTTGCCGCCTGGAAAGCCAGCTGGGCGATCTGCGTCGCCTCGCCCTGGCTTTGCTCCGCATAGAGCACATCACTGGGCTCACCCACGGTCTGCACGGGAACCATTGCGGTGCGGTAAAAGCGCAGGATGGCGTCCAGGTGGGTGCGCACATCCGCGCTGCGCTGGGCCACGTTGATATCCGTGCCCACCAGCGGAGGCAAACGTGCGATCTGGGCCAGCAGCGCCGTGGTGGCGTCCGCTCCCTTCAGCGAGGCTGTCGCGTTCTCGACCGTGGCGTTGCCGGGCTTGACTGCCGCACTTGCAGAGGCCGCCAGGGCTCCTGCAGCTCCGGTGCTCCCCGACGCGCCACCCGCTGCAACGCTACCCGATGCGGTCCCGGTCGCGCCAAGAGTCCCTGCCACAGCAGGATCGACCGCTGTCGTTTGCGTCACCGGTTCATCGGCCGAGGAAACCTTCGGCACGGCCCAAAACCCCGCCAATCCAACAACGACCATCACGGTACCGCGCTGGCGAAGCCTGCTTAAAAAGCTTTGCGTCAAACCTCTTTACCTCGATCCTAAAATCAACCGCACCCATCTAAGACGCTTGCCGACACCGGCAAGGTGCCGTTCTCAGCCGATCTGTAACGTCTCGATCCGCTCAGTCAAGTCTGCCGTCGCCGCATTACGTTGCTGTTCCAGGGCCTCAAGATGATGTTTCAAGCCCGAAAGGGCGTCTTCCTGCGCATTCAGTTCACCCGTGTACCGCTTTGCCAGCGCCTTCTCCTCGGCAGAACCCTTCAGCGCCGTGAGGTTCTCCCGCACGCGTTTCTGATCTTCGCCGATCGCGTTGACCTTGGCCCTTGTTTCGGCTATTTGCCGATCCAGATCGTTGAGCCTTCGGCGGGCCGCAAAGATGGGCTGGAGCTGCTGGATCACCTCGGGATCGGCACGGTTCTCACGCAGGTACACCGTCAGCTGCTCTTCCGTGCTGTCCACGAGGCGGAACTCCTCGTCCACCTTAGTTCGCTGGGTCACTACCAGCGGTGCCGATCCATGCGCTGCCACCGGCACCCGGAACCGATAAGCAGCCGGTGTCGTTTCCGCCGGCTCAGTACCCTCCGCAAGGGTCCACCCGGGCCGCCGCGCCTCCTCCAGAACCACCGTTCGTCCGTAGGGTGCAGCATTCGAGATCTTGT
>CAXTGN010000737.1:1295-2646 GCA_964243455.1 uncultured Acidobacteriaceae bacterium | reverse complement strand
TCGAGATGGGGGACCCGTTCGAGAGCCACCCGCTGGCAGGTATCCTGTAGGACACCATTCTGAAGAGGCATAACGTGGATGAAGCTGAGGATGCCCTGCTGTTCTCCTATGGCACGCCGCAGGACGAGCGTGTTCAACTTGCCTGCTTCGGACGGCGCCCCGTCGGCGAGCTCAATGTGATCACCGGCTACAGGCGGTCCTCGATCGAGACTTCTAGCTCAGGGATCGATAGAAGCACCGCGACGTCCTACCCGATCTTGGATCCAACCGGGGACCTTGCCGACGAGGTGATCGGACGAGTGTTCAGGGTCACCGGATCGGAGCTGGCTTCGGCTGATGAATATGAGGGATCCGATTACAGGCGTGTTTGCGTGCGACTGCGATCCGGTCGCGCTGCGAGGGTCTATGATTAGGGCTTGGCGGAGTAAGGGCTTAGCGGAGGTGCCACGGGCTACGTGCGGACCAGCGTGACCGCGCGCACGACCCGCCTTTGGGATGCAGAACCGCTTGCCAGTAGAGACTAGTTGCGAACTGGACGCGGGTGTGGCCTGGGCGGTCTGCATCAGGCGTTGGCGGGCACATCGGGCGATAGGCTGCCCAGCATGCAGCTCGGCGTCGGTTGGCAGCGTGTCGACGAAGGTCGCCGGCAACGCCTTGGCCAGCATCATCCGATAAGCGACGACGTCAATGGGCACCTCGATATGGCGCAGGTCGTCTCCGACAATGAGGCTGGCTCGCTGATGTGCCGCTGCAAGGTCGACAAAGCCGTTCTCTGCTTCGGCACCATCAATACCATAGCCGTCTGCTGCATCGGCTGCGATCCGGCTTCTGCACCCTTCTGAAAGCGTTAGCGACCGCCATCATCGACATCCCGTTCGGGTTGATCACGCACCTGACTGGGGTGGGACCAATATCCAGCAGTCGTCGGTATGAGCAAAGTGGATCAGGCGAAGCATCCACGTTGTGGAGCTCGGAATGCAGTCCGAGTCGTGAAAGGAAGTTGTTCACAGGTAAGGTTGGACTCTACTGGCTCGGAAGCTGGACTTTGGTGGCGCGAATCGGTGTTATCCCTTGGACTCTGGTGGCACAGACTAATACTTGAATCTAATACCCTTCAAATAGACTACGCCACTAGAGTCCAACGTTGACGGGGTGGATAAGATTCGACCACGTTACGGCATGGCTGAAGTGCATCACCTGATCCAGCAGCAGGGAATTGAAGAAGCTCGCAGACAGGCTATGACCCGTCACGAACGGGCTATGGTCGAGGCTGCCTACCAAGTCTTAGGCGAGGAAACGGAAGGGATAGGCTTTACCTACTCAGGGTTTGCCCTGACGTCCCTTCCCCACA
>CAXTGN010000737.1:0-1285 GCA_964243455.1 uncultured Acidobacteriaceae bacterium | reverse complement strand
TGGAAGCGAGAAGGTTATAATCTCACGCTCGTCTTGCAGTCTGGCGTGGACAGAAATGGTGAGACTGTCGGTCTCCCCTATGGGTCCTACGCAAGATTTATTCTTTTATTTCTTCAGTCGGAGGCAATCCGGTCGCGATCACGAGAAATCGAGCTTGGCCGGAGCATGCAATTCTGGCTCGGTCGCATGGGACTATCGATCGGCGGTAACAGCTACAGACTGGTGAAAGAGCAGGCGAGACGTATCTCTCTCTGCCGCCTGACGTTCTTCGGAGGCTCCGCTGATAAGGAGGTTATGAGGAACGGCGCCTTTGTTGAGGGTGCTATCACCATGCAAGGAACACCAGAGCAGCCATCCTTATGGAATGATCGTGTTCGGCTCGACGATGCGTTCTACCGCGCGCTCTGCGACCATCCGGTGCCGCTGAGTGAGACAGCCCTGAAAGCGATCGGGCCGAGGTCATTAACCCTCGACGTCTACATCTGGCTCGCATATCGACTCCACGCCTTGAAGCGGGACACCGACATCAGCTGGCACTCGCTTTACGCGCAGTTCGGCGGGGGTTTTAAGAGAGTACGTGCTTTCAGGGCGCAGTTCCTGGAGTCCCTTGGTCTCGCGCTTGCTGCGTATCCTGACGCGCGAGTATCAGTCGAAGACACCGGGATCACATTGCACCCCTCGCGACCGGCCATCGGAAAGGCCTGAGCGCCACCAGAGTCCAAGGGGGCGACATCGAAGTTCTGCTGAATCAGTAGCATGACATCTAACTCGAAACGCTGTCTTGAGGCGGTGTTGGACTCTGGTGGCGCAAAGGACACCTCGCCCTATCAACTTCATTGTTCCGTCTCAGCATCCCAGACGGCCTCTTCTCGCGCAGCCCATAGTTGTTAGTGCGGATAGTGACGGCGTGGCTATAGTTCAACGGTAGGTCCGGGGTTGCCATGTCGGTCGCAAGAAATTGGTCGTCCAGCACCATCCTCGGCTGGCCCACTCTGCAGTTAGGCTTAGGACTTTTTAAACGGTTCGACGCGGTGCGATTCTGAGGATGTTGGAGATATCCGATGTCCCGACTGCCGTTGCTGACCGAGGCGCAGATGCGCCGCCTCGAGCCGTTCTTCCCGATTTCGCGAGGGCTGCAGCGGATCGAATATGGCCGTGTCGTCAGCGGGATCGTCTACGTGATCCGCAACGGCCTGCAGTGGGAGGACGCACCACGCGGCTACGGGCCACACAAGACGCTCTACAACCACTTCGTGCGCTGGAGCCGGCTCGGCGTGTTCAACCG
>CAXTGN010000736.1:0-2649 GCA_964243455.1 uncultured Acidobacteriaceae bacterium | reverse complement strand
GACCCACAAGCAGGGCAAGCCCGCCTGGATCAACCCGCAGGCCGAGTTCGTGCAGGGTGAGGTGCAGGACGCTGCCACGGTGCGCGCGGCCTTGCAGGACATCGACGTGGTCTTTCACGAGGCGGCCTACGGCGGCTATATGCCGGAGATGGCCAAGTATGTCCTCGTCAACAGCTTCGGCACCGCGCAGATGCTGGAGATCATCCGCGACGACAAGCTCCCTGTAAAGAAGGTCGTCGTTGCCAGTTCGCAGGCCGTCTACAGCGAGGGCGCAGCGCTCTGCCCCGAGCACGGCCACGTGGTCCCGCTGCTCCGTCCGGCCCAGCAACTCCGCCGTGGCGACTTTGCCGTCCACTGCCCCGTGTGCGGCAAGCCAACAACCTCCATCCCCACACCCGAGAACACACCCGGCGGCGGCGAAACCGTCTACGCCCTGACCAAGGTCGACCAGGAAAAACTTGTGCTCCTATGGGGCAAGCAGACCGGCATTCCAACCGTCGCGCTGCGCTACAGCTGCACCTATGGGCCACGCCAGTCGCTGACCAACCCCTACACCGGCGTCATCGCCATCTTCTGCACCCGGCTGCTCAATAACCAGCAGCCCGTCATGTATGAGGACGGCGGCCAGACCCGCGACCTTTGCTTCGTGGAAGACATCGCCCGCGCCAACCTGCTCGCCATGGAATCCGACAAGCTCGACGGCCTGCCCGTCAACGTCGGCTCCGGCCGCGCTACGGCTGTCGGCGATCTGGCTCGCATCATCGCCGGGCAGCTCGGGGTCAAGGTTGAGCCGCTGGCGCGCGGGGAGTTCCGCCCCGGCGAGATTCGCTCCTTGATCTCCGACATCTCCCGCGCACGGACGATCGGCTATGAGCCCTCAGTCACCATCGAGGAAGGCATTGGCCGCTACATCCAGTGGATCAAAGACCACACGGCCAAGGGCGGTGAGGTGAAAGACTACTTTGCCGAGATCGAAGCCGGTCTACGCGCGAAGGGCATCGTGCAAAGCATCGCGAAGTAGCCGCGCAGCTTTCATTTGTGACCCTTTCGCCTGTCGCCCTTCGCCTGTCGCCCTTCGCCTGTCGCCCTTCGCCTGTCGCCCTTCGTGTTGTCATCCCGCAAGGGATCTGCTTTTCGGCCGTCTCCGCAGGCGACAATGCCTGCAGGAGCCCCACCCCGAACGCCTATGACCCTCTTCGCCGCTACGACCAATCCCGGAAAGCTTCGCGAATTCATCGATGCCGCGCGCCTCGAGTCCATCGAGGTCGCTGCCCTGCCCGGGCTCGCGGCCATGCCCGAACCCGTCGAAGACGCGCCCACCTTCGCCGGCAACGCCGACCTCAAAGCCATCGCATATTCGCGCCTCGCGCCCGGTCTGCTCGTATTCGCCGATGACTCCGGCCTCGAAGTCGACGCTCTGGGCGGCCGCCCAGGGGCGCTGTCCGCCCGTTTCGCTGACGCGCTCAACTTCGCCGCGTCCTCCGGCCTGTCTAAAGACGAACGCAACAACGCCTGCGTGCTGTCCCTGCTGCACGAACTCGAACGCGCCAGCGGAGGAAGGGTCAGTCGGGGAGCTCGCTTCGTGTGTACCCTGGCTCTGGCCCGCGACGGGGAGGTTCTTCTGCGCGCCGAGGGCACGGTGGAAGGCGACCTCATCGATGCGCCTCGAGGCCGCAATGGCTTCGGCTATGACCCGCTGTTTCTTCTTCGCAGCCAAGGCCTCACGCTTGCGGAGCTCCCTTCCGACGAAAAGTGGGCCATCAGTCATCGCGGTAGGGCCTTTCGCGATCTGCTCTCGCAGATACAGACATCGAACGAACTAGGGGGTAACTTCAAAGGTGATGCCAAAAGGCGGGATTGCTATCACCCAATCGGGGGCCTACTCTGTTCTTATGGTTCGTTCCGCGTTCACACTGCGACTTCCAGCTGAAGAACGCCTGGCGTTGGAAAGCTTGAGCAAGGTCGAAGGCCGGCCCATGAACCAGATTCTGAATGAAGCGGTCCGCCTCTATCTGTCACGTACCGGCAAGAAGGAACGCAGTCTGGCGGAAAGTCTCGAGCGTTTGCGCGCGTACCGGGAACGGGACCCGGAGTTCCGCACCGCCATCGCCAGCTACGGCGAAATGGAAGCGGTCGCTGGCGATCCGCTGACAGAGACTGTGATTCGCGGCGGGCAGACCGGGACCGAAACGCTGACCGGGCCCGTGCAAACCAGGATTCACGAGCTTCTGCGTGCCTGACTGGGACGCCAACAGTCCCCAGCTTGGCGCAAACCTCACCCGAATCTTCACTGACATTGCGCGGGCAGCCAGGATGCGCGAACCGCTCACCGTCCTCACCGCCAAGCGGTGGCAGCGCGAGATGATGCACGAGCTCACGGCGCCGGATCCGAGCTTCATAGGTTCTTTTCGCGGTGAGCCCGGCCTCGAAGACATCGAGGTCAGCATGCTCGACCGCTTCGGCGTCCCGGCGCCCGACGTGCGTTCGGAGCTGGAACACTTCGAAGCGAAGCTGGCACCGCTGGTCGCCGAACTGGACGCCTCCATCCCGCCAGGTCAACTTCCGGACACCGATCAGCTGGGCGCGGTGCTGGACCTCTGCGCCTGGACACATGCCGAGTGGATGCGCATCCATCCTTTCGCCAACGGC
>CAXTGN010000735.1:0-2651 GCA_964243455.1 uncultured Acidobacteriaceae bacterium | reverse complement strand
CATGGCGCCGGTGCATTTGCGGTTCAGGTAGAGATTGCCGACCTGGAAGAGCTCTGAGGCGCGATCCAGCTTGGAGCGATTGCCCGAGTAGACAGCGCCCGTTAAACCGTACTCTGTGTCGTTTGCGATGGTGAGGGCTTCCTCGAAGCTGCCGGCACGGATGACCGACAACACGGGACCGAAGATCTCTTCCTGTGCCAGACGCGAGGACGGGCGGATGTCTGCGATGACCGTGGGAGCGATGAAGTAGCCGTTGTCGCTGCTCGGAACCGTACTGCCGCCATTCAGGAGGCGACCTTCCTCTTTGCCGAGCTCGATGTAGCTGAGGACGCGGTTGACCGAGGCAGCGTTAATGACAGGGCCGGAGAAGTAGTTGTCTGCGGGGTCGCCGGTCGTGATGGAGCTGACGCGCTCGCGTAGGCGATCGCAGAAGGCTTCGTAGATCGAATCTTCCACAATGGCGCGAGAGCAGGCCGAGCATTTCTGGCCGTTGAAGCCGAACGCGGCGGCTGTGACCCCCTCGACGGCTTCGTCGATGTCTGCGTCTGCGCAGACGATGATGGCGTCCTTGCCGCCGAGTTCGAGTACGGTGCGCTTGATGAAGCGCTGCCCGGGCTGCGTGCGGGCGGCGCGCTCGTGGATCTCCAGACCGACTTTCTTGGAGCCTGTGAAGGCGATGAAGCGGATTTGGGGATGCTCGACGATGGCGCGGCCGATCTCGGGGCCGCCCTGGAGGAGGTTGACGACGCCTCCGGGCATGCCCGCCTCTTCAAGGAGGGCCAGGAAGCGGGAGGCGACGGTTGGCGCGTCAGGGGAGGGTTTCAACACGACGGTGTTGCCGGTGACGATGGCCGCCGCGGTCATGCCGGCCATGATGGCCAGAGGGAAATTCCAGGGTGGGATCACGGCGCCGACGCCGAGTGGGACGTAGCGGAGCTGGTTGCGTTCACCAGGGTACTGGATCGGCGTGGTGGCGTGATCGAGATGGAGCGCCTGACGGGCATAGAACTCCAGGAAGTCGATGCACTCGCCTACGTCGGCGTCGGCCTCGGCCCAGTTCTTGCCGACCTCGACCGTGAGCCAGGCGCAGAAGTCGAGGTGGTGCTCGCGGACGAGCTGGGCGGTACGGATGAGGAGGCTGGCGCGCTCGGTGGCGGAGGTACGGCTCCAGGAGTTGAAGGCGCCCTGGGCGGCGGCTACGGCGTCCCCGGCCAGCGAGGGTGGCGCGCTATAGTGCATACCGATCGTTTCGCCGGGGCGCGCCGGATTGACGGAGGCGAACGGCTCGCCTCCGCGTATCCGATGGCCTCCGATGACGAGGTCGTAGCTCTTGTTGAGCTCGGAGCGCACACGATCCAGAGCGGCCTCCATGGCGCGCTTGTTTTCGGTCGTGGAGAAGTCAGTAAAGGGCTCGTTCTTGAACGAGGGCAGGGAGGTGAGGTCCATCGGCGCGCCTTTCGAATCAGTGTCCGTGACTAGAGTAGCGGACACTAGGACCGGATGCTGGGAGGGGTTCCCCCTCCCCCCTAAATCGTTGCAAGATCTTCAAAGAAGGGCACTTAACGTGGCTTACCGCTAAGATACTCAAAGCAAACAACTTATATGCAAGTGCTTGAAATCGAGAGACTTAGCTCCGTTATGTCACGTCCCGAGATGATTTATGCGCCTCGCGCGGTTTTTCCCCAGTTCAAGCATAGCGAAAGACTCGAAGTAACACGCAAGGCCGGCGAGATTGTTTGAACCGCCTCACGGTCCGCTAACGGAGCGGTGCGCCTGATGCAGCAACTGGGGCGTGTTGTTCGGACCCGGCGTGGGAACCGCGTTCCGCAATGCGGAACGATCGGCCCCAACGAAAAGCTGTTAGGCAGGTCAGGCTCGGTGGATGGCGAATAACACTCCTGTGCAGGTGGGCCCGACGCAAGTGGGATGGGAAGTGGATTCTGTCTTGAATAGCTTCACAGGTGTCACGAAGTAATGTTACCGACCCCTCATCTCGTTGTTGAGGCAGAGGTTGCCGGGTGAGCCGTACCTGACGTCGCGTCTGGTCCAGACTTCGGGACGGTTGATTTTTACCGGTCTGCCGTTTTGTGCGTCAGGCCAGTGTCTTTGCATCTCGCGCTTGTCCTGCAGTGAGCCATTTCCCCAGGGCGCGGGCCGTTAGAGGTCGCGTCGCTTTCGTGAGCACCGCACAGACCCGAGCAGTTTCCCAACCAGGCTTCGGAGACGAAGCTGCTGACGAAAGAGAAATGATTCCCAACGACGGTCGCAAGCTCCCGAGTGCCACACCCCACACGCAGATCATGCCGATTGAGCGCCTCCGCTGCAGGGAGGGAATGGAAGGTATCTCTAGGATCTTCCGTGTTGGGAATAGTGAGCGCTCACAAGCAGTGCCCGCGCAACGGCTCGGCGGATGGTTGTTGTGGATGGTGGCCGTTCTTGGCGCGCTCGTGGGAACCTCACTGCAGGCGCAGACCGCGCGTCTTGCCGGGCAGTTGACGAGCTTTGGATCGTCACTGACCAATGCGACGGGCGTTGCGGTGGATGGATCGCAAAACGCGTACGTGGTGACCTCAACGGGAGCCGTATACAAGGAGATTTACAACAGCACCGGTGGAACCTACACGGAGCAGTTGCTTTTGACTACAGCATCG
>CAXTGN010000734.1:0-2653 GCA_964243455.1 uncultured Acidobacteriaceae bacterium | reverse complement strand
GCGGTGAGATGGGCGAGCTGCTGGCGCTTGGGTGATGCGGAAGAGGCGGCGGGCGAGGCTAGGGTCGCTGAGCTCATGGCCTTTCAAGGGTAACGCGGGTGCAGGCCGGTGTGCAGGCAGATGGCCGTTGATCCCGCAAGCTGGATGGCTATTTTGAACCGGAGAAGCGTCCAAGCTATATGCGTCTGCGATGCGCACTGGCTTGTATGTTGGCGGCGGGGCTGGGTGCACGGATGCGGGGGCAAGCGCCTGCCGCGATCGACACGCTACCGCCGGCTACGATCACCGTGAGGTCGTCGCTGGTCCTGGTGCCTGCGCTGGTGAAGACGAAGGGTGGGGAGCTTGTTTTCAGCTTGAACGCCCAGGACTTTGTGCTGACGGATGATGGGGTGCCGCAGCCCCTTCGGCTGGAAGCAGATACTGACAGCCAGCCGCTGGCGCTGGTCGTGCTGGTGCAGACGGGTGGACAGGCCGAGACGCACCTGCGGGATTACCGCGGCATGGATGCCGTGCTGGATGCGGTGGTGGGCAATGTGCAGCATCGAGTCGCTGTGGTGAGTTTTGACAGCACGCCGCATGTGGAACAGCCGTTTACGGCAAACAATGAGACGGCTGCTTCGGCATTGAACCAGCTTGATGCCGGCGATCCAGGGGTGGCGATTCTGGATGGTGTTCGGTTTGCGGTGGATCTGCTGCAGAAGCAGCCAGCGGCGTATCGGCGAGCCATCCTGATGCTGAGCGAGACGGTGGACAACGGCAGCCAGACCAGCCTGGATGACGCGCTGCGTGCGATTGAGGACACAAACACGTCGATCTACAGCTTCGGCTTTTCGAGCACAAAGGCGGCACTGAAGCACGAAGGGGCCAAGTTGCCCAATCCTTTCGGGACGACCAAGTATTCGTCCAAGCCCTATGCGGCGGGAGGCTGCATGAGCCGTGATCCGGATGCCGATCCGGACGCGCATGGGAAGCGGAAAGTACAGGCGATGGACTGCGCGGAGGATTTGTTGCCGCCCCTGCGGATCGCGCGAATGGCATTTCTGGCGGCCAGAGAAGGTTTGCAGCAGAATGTGCCGGAGACGGTGGCACGGTTGACCGGGGGCGAATACTTTGCGTTCAAGGATGCGCGGTCGTTGTCGCGGAGTTTGGTAACGATCTCCAACGACGTGCCGAATCACTACGTGCTGAGCTTTGTGCCGCAGTCGCCGCATGTGGGGCTGCATGCGCTGGAGTTGCAGCTGAAGGGTCGCCCGGAGCTGGAGTTGAAGGCGCGGGCGGCGTACTGGGTGGATGCTGAGCCGTAGAAAGCAGGTTCCCCGTTCGGGGAATGACAAGAAAGCAAGACAGACAAGAGCCCTCTTAGCGGAGGAGGCCCTCTTAGCGGCGGACTTGCAACAGGATCTTGCTGGCGTCTCCGGACTCGAGCAGGTGCATGGCTTCGTCAAATTGGGCCAGCGGCAGACGATGGGTGATGACGGGCGAGAGATCCAGGTGGCCGTCGCGAAGCAAGGCTTCGGACTGGAGCCAGGTTTCGTACATTTTGCGGCCGTTGATGCCGTGCACGGTGGCGCCCTTGAAGATGATGGCGTCGGCGAGGTCGAGTTCGACGGGTTTCGAGGGCAGGCCAAGCAGAGAGGCGCGGCCGCCGTTGCGGAGGAGGCGGAAACCTTGCCGGATGGCGGAGGCGTGACCGGACATTTCGAGCAGGACATCGACGCCGTTGCCCCAGGTGGCGTCCTTGACGCGCACTTCGATAGCGGGGTCGGCGGGGTCGAGGAGATCGTCGGCGCCCATGCTGGCAGCCAGCTCGCGGCGGCGCGCGTTGGGCTCGATGGCAAAGATGTGGGTGGCTCCGCAGGCCTTGGCGACGGCAATGCTGAAGAGGCCGATGGGACCGCATCCGGTGACGAGGACAGTTTGCGCGGCAATGGGACCGGAGAGCACGGTGTGAACGGCGTTGCCGAAGGGATCGAAGAGCGAGCCCCACTCGCGAGGGATGCGCGGATCGAGCTTCCAGACGTTCGATGCGGGGATGCGGACGAAGTCGGCGAAGGCACCGTCGGCATCCACGCCCAGGATCTTCACGAACTGGCAGACGTGCGCCTGGCCGGTGCGGCATTGGAGACAGTGCCCGCAGGCGACGTGCATTTCGGCGGAAACGAAATCGCCGGGGCGGACGTTCGTGACGCGATTGCCGATGGCGGCGACGAGGCCGGAGAACTCGTGGCCGGGGATGTAGGGCGGCTTGATGCGGTGCTGCGCCCACTGGTCCCAATGGTAGATGTGGAGATCGGTGCCGCAGACGGAGGCGGTTTCCACCGCGATGAGCACATCGTCAGGGCCGATCTCCGGTACCGGCACCTCGCGCATCTCCATGCCCGGTGCCGCGGTGATCTTCATCAAGGCCTGCATGGTCTTCGGGAGTGGAGGGATGGCGGCGAAATGGGGTTTGGAAAGCGGTGCTGCGACGGACATGGGACGGAGACTCCTTCGTCGGCTGTGGGAGCAATTCAAGGCCAAACAGCTTATGGTAACGCTTCCACTAGCGATGCTTACCCACGACCACGCAGCCGGCTCAGCTGACGACGATCCTTCCCGGTGGGCTTCAGGGCTGGGAGGCGTTCAAAAGCGAACATGGTTTTTCGTTCCTGTT
>CAXTGN010000733.1:875-2654 GCA_964243455.1 uncultured Acidobacteriaceae bacterium | reverse complement strand
CTCGACAACTTTCTTTCCAAGCCATTTGGGGCGACCCAACTCCAGAATGTGATCCTGGAATCCCGTGCCTCGCGTGACCAAAAGGGATCATTTGCAGCAAAGGACGTATCTCCGGTTTTAGATCCGTATCCCCCGGAGGATTCCGCGGAACGAGAGCCCGTTCTTGATGAGGCCATTTTTGCGGCGCTCTCCAAGAGCTTTCGCCCTGAACAGCTCCGAGAACTGTTTACCCTGACCCTGGATGACGTGGCGCAGCGTCACGGGCGCATGCTGCAACATGCGGCAGGCAACGATCTCGACGCGGTGCAGCGAGAGGCGCATGCCGTGAAGGGGTCCTGCGGCTTTGTCGGGGCGCGCGAGCTGCAGGGCCTGGCTTCTGCCGTGGAAGGGGGAACCACGCTGAATACAGCGGCGCTTCGCGCTTTTCCAGAGGCGCTGGAGCGGCTCCGGCGTATGCTGAACGCGAAGTTACCACAATAGTGGTAACGGAGGTCATGTGATACCTTCGCTTACTCTAGCTCCGGCAGGAGAGCCCAAACCATGATCACCGCCCCGCGTAAACCCATGACCTCTATCCTTGGCGCTTCGGCTCCACTGAACCGCACCAGCGCCATTCGCATCGTCGTCGCCGATGACCATCCGGTGGTGCGCTTCGGCGTCAAAAACATGCTGATGAACGACCCCAACTTCGAGGTCGTGGGCGAGGCCGAGGACGGCGATCAGGCGGTCACCGAAACCCTGGAACTCGAGCCGGATATTCTGCTGCTCGATCTGGCCATGCCCAAGCTGCCCGGGCTGGAAGCCATGCGCGCCATCATGAGCCGCTCACCCCGGGTAAAGATCCTGCTGCTCACCTCCACCATCTCCACCCAGCAGATCATCGAGGCGCTGCAAATCGGCGCGCGCGGTATCGTGCTGAAGGATTCGGTTGCCGGCGACCTAGGCGAGGCATTGAAGTCCGTGCTGAACGGCGACTACTGGATCGGCGGCAAGCGCGTCATCAACCTGCTGACGGCTCTGCACGAACTGATGCAGAAGGCTGCGGCGGTTCCCGAGCGCAAGACCTACGGGCTCACGCCCCGCGAGCTGGAAGTGGTCACCTGCATCGTCGAAGGCTGCTCCAACAAGGACATCGCCAAGCAGTTCACCATCTCCGAAGAAACGGTGAAGCGTCATCTGTCGAACATCTTCGACAAGACCGGCGTTTCCACGCGGCTGGAACTGGCGCTGTTTGCCATCAGCCACAAGCTGGTTGATATCGACGCTTAGCCGGCAGCCTCATCTCCTGTCGTGAAAGGGCCGCATCGCTGCGGCCCTTTTGCACATCCATACACAGCAGATATGAGCGATACCCTCCACGACGTCCTCGTTATTGGTGCCGGGCCGACGGGTCTGGCCTGCGCCATTGATGCCCAGAACGAAGATCTTGATGTCGTTTTGGTGGACAAGGGCTGCCTGACCAATTCGCTGTTCCACTACCCGGCGCACATGACGTTTTTCACGACGCCGGAGCTGTTGGAGATCGGCAATATGCCGTTTTCCTCGCCCAACCAGAAGCCGACACGGGCCGAAGCGCTGGAGTACTACCGCAAGGTCGCGCAACACTACCAACTTGATGTGCGGCAATATGAGCGGGTGGACAGGGTGAGCGGCCAGGACGGCGATTTCCGCGTGCGTACCATCGACCGGTTTGCGCGCGAGCACGTACATCGCACCCGCAAGATCATCGTGTCCACGGGGTACTACGATCTTCCCAATCACCTGGGGATTCCGGGTGAG
>CAXTGN010000733.1:369-865 GCA_964243455.1 uncultured Acidobacteriaceae bacterium | reverse complement strand
GGATTTGCCCAAGGTGGCGCACTACTATAACGAGCCGCACCCGTTCTTCGGCCAGGAGATCCTGGTGATTGGCGGCAAAAATTCAGCGGCGATTGCGGCGCTGGACCTTTGGCGCCACGGCGCGCGCGTGACGCTGGTGCATCGCGGGGCGGAGTTGCACCGGCACATTAAGTACTGGATCAAGCCGGATATTGAAAACCGCATCAAGAATGGTGAGATTGCAGCGTATTTCAACTCTGTTGTTGCAAACATCACGGAGGATACCGTGACGCTGCGTACACCCGAGGGTGAAAGGGTGTTGCCGAATCAGTTCGTCTTCGCACTGACGGGCTACCATCCGGATTTTGCGTTCATCGAGTCGATGGGCGTGCACCTGGACCCTGCCAATGCGCGTTGCCCGATCTTTAAGCCGGATACGCTGGAGTCGAATGTGCCGGGAATCTATGTGGCGGGTGTGGTGGTTGCGGGGGAGCGGACGAATGAGGTGTTTATTGAG
>CAXTGN010000733.1:0-359 GCA_964243455.1 uncultured Acidobacteriaceae bacterium | reverse complement strand
GCTTTCACGGAGCTGTGATTGCGGCGGACCTGGCGGAGAAGTTGGGGAAGGGGCATCGCGAGCAGCCGGCCGCGCCGCTGTATACGGTGGCGGCGGAGTAACGGATATCGATGCTTCTTAGCCCTACTTTTTGGGCGGTACTGGCCGTATGCCAGTGAACTGTGCGCCGAGTAGCTTCCAGCCATTTTCGACGCGATGCGCGATGAAGGTGACTCGAACCTCCAAAGTGCGTGGCGTTCCATCCGCGGCCTTCATGGCATATGAGATTTTCGCGATCTCGACCGCGGTATCGCCGAACACGCGGACCTGTTCGTCGGTCAACGTCATGGGCGGCCACTCGGTCTTTTGGTCAGGGGCAT
>CAXTGN010000732.1:0-2660 GCA_964243455.1 uncultured Acidobacteriaceae bacterium | reverse complement strand
GGTTTGGGAGACGCCCAGAGGAGGCACCGCAACTTCAGCATTTTCAGGTGCCTTTGAATGAAGCCGTTGCTGCCATAAAGTCGATACGGGACTTACCTCATCTCGACCTCGTAATTGTTGATACACCTCCAGGCGTTGAAGCTGCTCCTCATGTAATCAAGGCGCTCATGCATCTAGCAGATCTAGTGCTGATACCGACGGGCCAGGGTGCACCTGATCTTGAGACGGTTCTCGACTGGGCGAAAGTGGTTCGTCGAGAGGGACGAAAGAGTGCTTTTCTTTTGAACCGGTCAGCTCGATCAAAAAACTCCTACTCGGAGGCTAAGCTAGAACTTAGTCGTCTAGGTGCTCTGTGCCCATTCGACGTGCGGGACTTGGAGGACATCCAGCGGACTCATCGTACTGGGCTCGGTGTATCTGAGGTACGAGGAGCAGCAGGAGCAGCAGACTTTCAGGGCGCCTGGAACTATGTCAGGCACGAGATCGGAATGGATACGGAATGACAACCAGCAAGCTAGATCCGAACCGTTGGGTTGTTTCGAAGGGCCGGAACCGCGCGCTTTCCAAACCTCTGGTGGCAGAAGTCGACACGCAGCGATTTACTACGCTGGCCAACACAATTCGCGATCTCCATACCGAAGAAGATGTTGTTTCAGAGATCGATAAACTTTGGAGCGAAGCTCAGGAGAAGTTCCTAGCGATCGGCCGATATCTAATTGGCGCCAAAGCGAAGTTTCACAGATCTTACGAGGCGATTATCCTTCCACAACTTCCGTTCGGAAGAGGTGTTGCTTTCCAGCTTCGTGCGATAGCCATGGCAGTGGATGAAGGGCGTTTGCTTGAGGAAGAGATGCCCCGAAGTTATGCAACTGCTTATCAGCTGGTAAGCCTTCCGCGTCCGCATTTTGATCTTGCTCGTCAGGAAAACCTAGTTCGTCGAGATGTCATGCGTCGCGAGGTTGAGGCATTCCGAACAAAGCTTCGCAGTGAGGATCCCCTGCAGCAACGTATTTCCCTTCAACGGGAAAGGGATCGTCTCGAGGCCGAAGTCACACGTATGTCGGCACGTTTGCTTGAGATAAAGGCTGCTCTCGCCGAATGAGCTCGTTGAGGTTGGAGGGCCTCCTTCTTGTTGGGACAAGAGTCCACACACGTGGCGGAGCCGGCCCGCATTCGTTCCCGCAAGTTCAACAACTGCCTCTTCACATCTTGCCCAGCGCGGAATGTTATGAAGCCGCACGCCGCAGGGTGTCTTGTGTGAGCGGTAGCGGCGGTCCAGTTCACCAATGGGACACATCGATATATCGGCTGATTGGCTCCGGTGACGGGGCCTCTGCGGCATTTGTGTCGTTGTGACAAGGCGATGTGCCGCCAATTCTGCCTGCTTTGGGTGGCGCCGTCTTGATCCTGGCTTGCTTGCGCGTCACGCGAGCGCAGCTCGCCCCGGGGGCGAGACGGACCGCGAGAGATTGTAGGTCAGACTGGCGAGCGTGATCTTTGCCCTCGCGGGTGCTCGGCTGATGGTGCGCACCAGCAGTTGCATGCGCCGCCTCTCGGCGGCGAAGACGTGCTGGACGCGGCTGCGCACCCTGGCGCGCGTCTTGGCGCGCCGGAACTGCGCAATTAGGCTACGCTTGTTGAGAAGCGTCAGGTTGGTGCGGCTGCGATAGGCCGCGTCGGCCCGCACCTCGCTGGCCGTGTTCGTGGCATCGAGCAGGCCCGCGAGTTGGCTGCCATCTTGACACGCGGCATGGGTGACCACGAAGCGCCGGATGAAGCCGTGCCGGCGATCGATGTTAACGTGGTTCTTGTAGCCGAACACCGGGACCGCGGTCCCGCACCCTTCCGTTGTGTATCTTCCGGCGACGTTGGCTTCTTGCTGCGCTTGAGCGGCCGCCGGCCGTCGCGATCGATCTGCCGCGTCCGCGCCTTCGACCAGCCCGATGGTGTGCCAGCGTCAAGCACCACGACCTTCTCCTCGTGGCTCAGGCGCGGCTTGCGCGCCTCGATCACGGTTGCGTCGACGATCCACCCGCCCATCGGAAGGTAGTCGCGCGGGTGCGGGAGCTGGTTGAACCGCTCGAAGAGCTTCGCTAATGCGCCGCTGCGCGGCAGCTGCTCGCGTAACAGCCAGATTGTCTTGGCGTCGGGAACCGGATCATCCAGGCCGAAGCCGGCGAAGCGCATGAACGAAAGCCAATCTCGCAGTTGATACTCGGTCTGGTCGTCCGACAGCGTGTAGAGCGTCTGCAGCACGAGGATGCGGAATATCACTACCGCATCGTACGGCAGGTGGCCCCAGCGGCTGCGGTCGGCGTGGTTGAGGGCTGCTTCCAGCTCGGGGCGGAACAACTCGAAGTCGACCACAATACGGAGGCGCTTCAGCGAATCGCCGGCTACCGCCAGCGCTGCGAGCAATTAGGACACATCGAAAAAGCCGGGTTGTCGCGTCATTGTCGCCTCCGATCAGGAAGCCTCAGTGAATCCGATCATGCCTCGATCTGCTATGGTTCTTGGAGGTGTCCGATTGTTGGTCGGGGAATCGAAGATCAGAGCACATCGAGCCCAAAAAGAGGGCGAGTAGTATTAGGATAAATCGCTGATTTAGAGACAGGCTTTGATCTTATCGAGTTACCGTAAGGCAACGGGCGGACGGCTCT
>CAXTGN010000731.1:934-2662 GCA_964243455.1 uncultured Acidobacteriaceae bacterium | reverse complement strand
GGTCCGCTCGACGAGGCGGCTTCGGCGATGCTGCTGCAACTGCTGGGTAAGCACGGCCTGGGTGGCCGCCTGGTTGGTTACGCCGAGGTGTCGCGGGAGGGAATCGAGACATGCGACGTCGGCGGTGTGGCGATGGCCTGCGTCTCCTACCTCGACATCGGCGGCAGCCCGGCGCACCTGCGCTATCTGATGCGGCGGCTGCGGCAACGGCTACCTCCAGGGACCCCGATACTCGTCGGCTTGTGGCCCTCCGGCGATGCCGTGCTGAGCGACCAGAACACCAAGTCCAGGATCGGCGCGGATTACTACACCAGCTCCCTGTCCGAAGCCGTCAATGCCTGCACGGATGCCGCCCACGAGGCGGCTGGGACATCCGGTAGGGGGCCGCGCGGGCTCATGGCTCTTGCCTGAGCAGGACAGGATCGACACGGCGGCATGTCGTTGCGACCCAGGTGATCGGGACCATCAGGAACCATTCGAGCTGGATCGCCGCCTATCAAACCAGTATTCGCAGATGCAGCGTTGAATGAAGCGCTCCTCTTCCAGCAGAAAGCTCGCCTGAACTGCGTAGGCACCGAGCACGGCATCGGTGCCGCGGTCATGAAAGAGGCCCTGATCGCCGCCGTTGCCATGATGGGCGGTTGCACCCGCCTCGTGAGATCCGATGAGATATTGAAGAATGTTACCTTCGCCGTACGCGCGTGGGGCAAGAGATCGACTTATCGGAGATTTTGTCTGCCGCGGTAGAGGCAGCAGATAGCTGGATGCGGTGAAGTCATTCTCAAGGCTCTCCTGCCATGACGGGATCAACTTGATAAAGACTGCATCATCAAGAACGGAAGGAAGCGTCAGACGGTCACGCACCAGTGAATGAAAAAGCAACCTACTTAAGCTTGTGCTGAGACTTCTCATGCCAGCATGTTGTCGGAAGGAGGTTTTAGTACTGACTGGCTAATCCCGTCCATGACGGCATTTCCTCTCAACTTGGCGGCGCCCGGGAAGGTGCCGCCGTTTTCTTCAAGCTTATGCACTTCTGCGCGCGCGCTCGCCAACGCCTTCCTGATGTGCCTGACGTCGTTCAGCTTCTTCCGATCTTCGGCTCAATCACGCATCTCGTGCGGTTGAATTCAAGAACTCCACTGAATGGCGAGGTCATCGCAGGACAGAGGCTTTCTGCTTGATCACGAGTATCGATCTCACATCGGCGGCTAGGGCGTGCAAGCATCTTTCCGGTCCTCCGGAGGTCATGTCTTTTGTAGGACATGATGTGCAGGCGCTGGGCCTGCAGTTGAGTCGCCGCCAAGCTGCATACCAGTCTTGGTTGCCGTTCGCGTAGAGAATGTCTGAGCGTCCACAACTCCTGCTCCAGAAGCGTCATCATCACGTTCCGGATCGAGTGGCTTCAGTTTCACGACCCAAGGAGTTCGTGGCGAGTGCGCCGTGTGACGTCCACCTTACAAGCTCGCGATCCGGTCCAGATAACGACGTGTCGATTGGGTTGTCGTGCTGAACCTGCAGTCTGCCGATCGGCTGCAGCGACAGCGTTTCCAGATATATGCGTTTCAGGAAAGCAAACTTGATCCAGTTAACTGACAGAGTGAGCACGCGTCGAGTATGTTCGTTCATGACACGTACACCGGATCCTCACGGACAAGCGGCTCTACTGCTTTGCGAGAGCCTTTCGCTGCTCTTGATTGAGAAGAAGGTTCTTCATAAGAGCCAAGTGAT
>CAXTGN010000731.1:0-924 GCA_964243455.1 uncultured Acidobacteriaceae bacterium | reverse complement strand
TCAACGGAGTGATCGAGTGCAAGGAGGAAATTGCCGGCGTACTGGAGAGCGCGGCCGTGAGCTTGGTGTCGATCAAGCTCCTGCGCGACATCGCACGTAGCGTCGCTGCGGCAGGCTAGTCGGAAGTTTCAGGAAGAACCAAGCGCACCACGCTCGGACAGCGAAGCGGCTTATCCTCGGCGTAAGGGGTCAGGTCACAGGATTTAACGCCTAACATCTGCGAGCATGAACCATGGCTGAGCACTCGGCTGCGACAGGCAACCTGCTACATCTGAATTTGCTGAACTTCCTGTTGCAGATGGAAGGAGAGAGTGCTGCGAGCGTCGGCGATCCGGTGTCAAGCGACCCCTACGCTGACGGAACGTTGGAAAGCGATCTTTGGCTCGCGGGCTGGACGGCGTGTCGCGCTCGGAAGCGTCGAGCAGATCCGGCTCTGCATTTACACGGTGATCAGCTACAGCATCGTTGACCAAGCTCACCTGCTGTTCAGTGATCGTCTGCGCTGCCGCAAGGGACGTCGCATTGCCGATCCCGCTTCGTCACTGACCTCCGGCCTGGCACCGGGATCTGGATAGGCGCCCCTGAAGTTCGAGACAGGCGGCTGCAGCCGCTCCGTTTTCGCGCGGCTTACGTTCGATTTTGCAGATGATCGGCAGTTCAAGGTCACCCTGCGGTGTCCCAGCCAAACGCCAACCCGCGAGGCTCGCTGCCCTGGTGAGACATTACCGTCTCTAGTTACTGGGTAAGCTCCAGGCGACGCCGGGCGGAGCAGCTACCACAAGGTGGGTTTGCCAAGATGGGTCGCGAGCCGAACACCGCGACGGTGCTCAGCTGCCTTCGGTTGCTCCCAGAATAGCCAGAAGACCTTGAGGAAGCCCGGACGCGAGCTCAGTCATGACGCTGGATCTCGCTTCTGGCCGGAGC
>CAXTGN010000730.1:0-2666 GCA_964243455.1 uncultured Acidobacteriaceae bacterium | reverse complement strand
TCGTGTCACCGTCGAAGTTGTCGACAGCTATATGGACTTTCGCGTCAGTGACGATGGAATCGGTATTGCGCTGGAGGATCAGGAGCGCATCTTCGAAGAGTTCGAACAGGTCGATTCCGACATTCAAACTCGCGTACGGGGCACGGGCCTGGGTCTGCCGCTGGCCCGCAAACTGGCCACATTGCTGGGTGGCAGCCTTCAGGTGCAAAGCATCCCGGGGGTCGGTTCCACGTTCACAGCGAGGATCCCGGTGCGCTTCGGAGAAGTGGAGCAGCTTTCGCAACCTGCCGACTTGAAACCTGGGCCTGGACCCCTCGTGCTGCTGGTCGAGGACAATCTGGAGACCCGCTTCATTCACCAGGCTGCCTTAAAGGACAGTAGTGTAAGTCTCAGGTTTGCCCGCACTCTCGAGGAAGCACGTGCGCTGATTCGCGTGCATCCGCCCATGGCGATTGTGCTTGATCGCATGCTCGACAAAGAAGACTCGTTGTACTTCATCGAGGAGCTGCGGAAAAGCGGTTATCGCGGAAGTGTGCTCGTGGTCAGCGTGATCGAAGACAGCGAGGGGCCGCTTCGGGCAGGGGCTGATGCGTTTTTGTGTAAACCTGTTGACCCAGTCAGATTCAGCGCCAAAGTTATGGAGCTTGTATATTCTCGAGTCGCCCCAACAGTCCTGTTGGTGGACGATGATGAGATTAATCGATACCTGCTCCGCGAAGCCTTGAACCCATACCAATTTCGCATCCTCGAAGCGAGGAGCGGACGTGAGGCACTCGACTTGGCCGGGCAGGAGGCGCTGTCCCTTATCTTCTTGGATATGTCGATGCCCGGGTTCACTGGCCTTGAGACCTTGCGCGAGCTAAAAGAACAAGGGAGCGTGGTACGCGATACGCCAGTCGTCATTCACACCAGCAAGGACCTCAGCAGGGCTGAACTCGAGTTGATGGAACGGTATGGGGTCCTGCAATTCTCCAAGCATGATCTGGGTCTGGTGAATGCTGCGGATACACTGCATGCGGTGTTGAAAGGCACGGGCCTTGTATGAGCGAGGCGCAGCGCACAATCCTGGTCATTGACGATCGCGAGGAAAATCGTTACACCCTCAGGCACGCCTTGGAACGCGCCGGCTTCCTCATTACCGAAGCCTCCACAGGCAAAGAAGCGCTCGAAAGATCGCGGGAGTTGCCCGACGTGATCGTGTTGGATGTCCGGTTGCCTGACATTCTCGGCTATGAAGTATGTCGAAGAATCAAGGCCAACCCCCAAACCGGGCACATCCCCGTGCTGCAACTTTCTGCCGCTTTCACCACCACGGAAAGTAAACTGTACGCCCTGGAGAGCGGTGCGGATAGCTATCTCATCCAACCTGCAGATCCCCTTGTGCTTGTAGCCACCGTGCGCTCTCTGCTTCGTCTGCACGAAGCGGAGAAGCAATCCCGCTCTGCCGCGCAGCAGTGGGCGGCGACTTTTGATGCCTTGAGCGAGGGCGTTTCCATCATCCGCAACAACGTTGTGGAACGCTGCAACCGTGCCATGACGACGCTGCTCGGGGTGTCGTACAGCCAGATAGAAGGCCACCAGTACGATGACATCCTGCAGCGGTACTTCTCGATTGCGGATGCACTTCCGCTCGAGGACGCCTCTCGTCTTGTGCGCATGGAGCACCGTGTCTTTCAACTCAGCACATCGTGCCTGCCGGCCGATGGCGGAACGACCGGTTGTATGCTGATCGTCGCGGACGTAACTCCACAAAAGCAGGCCGAAGAAGCCCTGCTGTTGAACGAGCGTTTGGCTGCCACGGGCCGGCTGGCACACACGATCGCACATGAGATCAACAACCCTCTCGAAGCCATCACAAACCTCATCTACCTCGTTCAGGGCTCATCCGCTCTTGAATCTGAAGAGCGCGGCTTCCTGGAAACAGCAGCCAGCGAAGTCGAGCGTGTGTCTCAGATTGCACGTCAGATCCTGTCCTTTCATCGCGAGACCCGCGAGGCGGTGGATGTGCCGATCTCCGAGTTGGTGCGCGACGTACTGGGGCTGAGTGCCCGTGCGGCGGCTGAGAAGCATCTCCTGATCGACGTCAGGGTGAATGATAGTCTCCATGTTTTGGGATATCCTTCGCGTTTGCGTCAGGTGTTTACCAACATCATTCGAAACGCGATCGAGGCCGCTGCCGTCGGCACTACACTCTCCGTTCGCATCAACCGCGCGAAGCTTCACGTGGATCCGCGGAACCCGATCCCCGCAATACGCGTGAGTATCTTCGATCAGGGCGAAGGTATTCCTGAAGCAATACGCTCTCGAATCTGCGAACCCTTTTTCACCACCAAGGAGGAACGAGGTTCGGGTGTGGGCTTATGGCTTACGGCTACCATCGTCGAAGAACACCATGGTAAGCTGCAGCTGCGCTCACGAACAGGTCACACCAAAGCGGGGAGTTGCTTTTCCGTTCTGCTCCCGCAACTGCCCGTCGCTTTGAGCTAGAAAACCGAGCGCATATTTACACGCTCTCTCTTAGAGCAGCTGCGTTAGCGTCGAGACGGTTAGCGATAACGTCGTTCGCTCGCGGACACAAGATGATGTAAACGGTTTACATCAATTAACTTAAGTCTGATAAGAAGGATTCTGTTCCATTTGCATGTAGGCGCTCGTTAGAAGTGTCA
>CAXTGN010000729.1:0-2668 GCA_964243455.1 uncultured Acidobacteriaceae bacterium | reverse complement strand
AACTACACCATCGGCTCCCCGCTATCCCCCCTTCCCGTCGACGCCCTGGACCCTCAGCAGGCCTGGACCACCTACATCCCTTACGAAGCCCTCCCGCAAGTTGTGGATCCGAGAAACGGCCTACTCGCCACCGCCAACGCCCGCGTCACCGCCGACGACTCCCCCTACACCCTCGCAATGGACTGGGCCGACCCCTTCCGCGTCGAGCGCATCGTGCACCTGCTCGCGGGACGCAGAGGGCTTGCCCCTGAAGACATGCTGCACATGCAAAGCGACGTGCACTCCGAGGTGAATCTGGCCCTCGCCCAACGGCTCGCGTACGCCGTGGACCACGCGGGCAAGGACGCCAGGGGACGCGACGCGTCACGGTTGCGTGAGGCCGCCAATGTACTCCGCAATTGGGATGGGAACATGCGGACCGACTCTGCGGCGGCCGCGATCGTCTCCGTAGTACGCCCGGCGCTTTGGGAGGCGCTGCTGGTTCCAAAGATCGCCGCCCATGACGGCATTGACCCGCAGCACGCCGCCTCGATGGCTGCGTTGTACACGTGGGGTGAGCGCACCACGGCTCTGGAGCTGCTGATCCAGCATGAACCGGCGCGCTGGCTGCCGCACGGCTCCGACAACTGGAACGACTTCCTCGCGGTTACGCTGGCCTCCGCGCTCCGCAGTGCCCACGCGCCATCGGACCTCAAGCATTGGCAGTATGGGGAGGTGCACACCGTGGAGATCACGCACCCCATCTTCAGCACCCACCGCTGGCTGAGCCGCTTCGTCGGTGTACGGTCCGGCACCGGAGCCAAACCAGCGCCCGGCGATGCGACGACCGTAGACGCCATCGGTGCCCACTTCGGCCCGAGCCAACGCTTCACGGCAGACCTCTCGTCCGAGGAGGCCGCACTGGGCAACATCGCCACCGGCGAGTCGGCCAACCCGCGCAGCCCCTGGTATCTGGACCAATTCAAGCCCTGGCTCGGAGGGCGCAGCTTTCCGCTGGTGAGCGCCGCGACCACCGCAACGCATTCCCTCACACTTCATCCCTGAGCGCAGGAGCTTGATCCCGTCTGCATGGCAGACTAGAGGGGATGAGTTCAGGACAGGGTCGCGCTGCCATTCAGCAACATTGGGCTACGCTGCTCATTCCTCTGCTCGCGTTGCTGCTCGTCCGTCCGCTGCTGCTGCATGGCCCTTCCTGCGGGCATGACTTCGGCTTCCACATGCAGAGCTGGATGGACGCGTCCCAGCAGATGCGCCAGGGCACTCTCTTCGCCCACTGGGCCTATTCGCCGGCCTTCAACGCGGGCGAGCCGCGCTTCGTCTTCTATCCGCCATTGTCGTGGCTGCTGGGTTCTCTGCTACTGCTCACGCTGCCGGCCAACATCGCGCCAGCCGCGTTCACCTTTCTTGCCCTGACGATGGCAGGCTGGGGTATGTATGCGCTGGCGCGTCTTGTTACTGGATCCGCCGGTGCCCTGCTCGCTTCCGCAGCGTATCTTTCGAATCCCTACATGCTTTTCACCGCATTTGAGCGCACCGCCTACGCGGAACTGCTCGCCGCTGCCTGGATGCCCTGGCTGCTGCGCGCCGCGCTCGCCGCGCAACCCAACGCACTTGCCCTTGCGGTGCCACTGGCCCTGCTCTGGCTGACCAACGCCCCCGCCGCCGTGATGGGCACCTATACCCTTGGCCTCATCTTTCTCGTGCGTCTGATCCGGCGTACACGGGGGAAGTTGAAGACGCAGACAGGCTGGCTTGGACTGGACAAGGACCTTCTTCTCCCCGGCCTTAGCGGCCTCGCCCTCGGCCTTGCCCTCGCCAGCTTCTATCTTGTCCCCGCCGCCTATGAACGGCGCTATGTGCAGATCGCCATGGCCATCATCCCGAACATGCGCGTTGAGGACAACTTCCTCTTCGGCCACACCGGCTACGGTCCGCATGACCAGGTGCTGCACACGGCCAGCCTCGTCGCCGTAGCCGTACTCGGGCTCGCGGCTTCAGCGCTGATTGGGGCGTGGCTGCGCAGCGACCCTGAGGCGAACGCTGCCTCCGGAACCCGTCGCGAAACGCTGGTCGTGCTCCTGCTGCTGGCGGCCGTGATCGCCGCTCTGCTTTGGCAGCCGACCCTTCCCCTGTGGCATCACCTGCCGGAGATGACCTTTCTTCAGTTCCCCTGGCGCTTGCTCACCGTCATGGGTTGCATCTACGCCTTCGCCGTCGCGCTGGCGATCGGCAGAGCCCGCGTGCGGGTTCCTGTCGCGATCACGCTCGGGCTAGTCTTGGCGGCAGTCGCCGGCCAGCTCGCCATCAGGCCCTTGCGGGAGTGCTGTGAAGCCCACGAACTCCCCGCCGACCGCGTGACCCTCTACACGGCTCACCACGGTGTAGGACCCGCCGACGAATACACACCCGGCGACGCCGACAACGATCAGCTGCGTTGGGACGACCCAGCCTGGTGGCTCGCGACGAAACTCAATGACCCCGGACCCAACACAGTGCCGAACCCGGCAGCCACCATCGTCAACTACGACGAGCCCCCTCCGCTGGCTCAGACGGTCTCGGGTCAGGCGCCCACGCACCTGCAGCTGAACCTCTCGCACCCGGAGGTGCTCGTACTCAACCTGCGCGACTACCCGGCCTGGGTGGTCATGGTCAACGGCCACATACCGCC
>CAXTGN010000728.1:2214-2680 GCA_964243455.1 uncultured Acidobacteriaceae bacterium | reverse complement strand
GCATGCGCTGAGACTCATAGCACCTAAATTTGAATACAAAGAAGGCTTTATTACGTTTGAGGAGTACGACGCAGTACCAAATGTTGTTTTGAGCTACCGCGTGGGGACGAGTGGAGCAACTCTATACTCGGCCGCTTCCGATGTTGCACGGAATGCCCTCCAGAATTTGCTGCATGACGTGCACGAAACGAAGTGTAACGTGACAAGCCTTAGAGTGTGGTCAGCGGCCCCATGCGCTCGACCGAAGCTCATCGGCGAGTTCGCACGCCTCGCCCTATTAAACCGAGCTAGAGTCCGTTCAGGTTCTGCTTTTGCAACCGTTCAAGGATATGGCGCAACCTATACGCCGCGGAACTAATGAACCTGAAATCTCGAGTCCGCCCCGTACTTGATCTGTACTACCACGAGGAACTCACGACTCAGGAGGTCGCAATCGTGATTGGGATTTCTGAGCTCACCGTTTTGC
>CAXTGN010000728.1:960-2204 GCA_964243455.1 uncultured Acidobacteriaceae bacterium | reverse complement strand
AACGGCTATGACGACAATCACGAGGTTCACGGTCATATGTGTGCCGTTCTCATACAGGCCTGGAATTCTGAGAGCCTTTGCCGATAAGCTTAAGCAAGGAGAAAAAAGCGTGGCTCAGGATTGTGAAAAGGATGTAGACCCAATACAGGGAACACGCGTACAGCGCAACAAGCACAGCCTGGCGAACTTGGTCGCATCCATACCTCTCGACATCGGATGTCATTCTGCTGTCCCAAGGCTGCATAAGATCAGACAATTGCAGGCTGCTATCGCCGCGGGCACATACAGGGTGCCCGCGGAGCTCATAGCCGACAAGATTCTTCGATCCGCTCTGTTCGATGAGGCCGAGCTACAACAAAGCTTCTGTCTCCGGACTGATACACTAGCCAACTAGTCGCCCCCCAAGATGTAGAGCCTCAAGAGGTCACCCCGAGGGATGGCGATAGCCGAGCAGAAGACTGCTTTACGGGCTTAAGTTCGCGAGCATGTCGAGGCTGGCAGTGCGCTCTACACTGACGCCTTGCTCTCGTACGAATGTCTAGCTCCGACTAAGCGCAAGGTTGTGGATGACTTAGAGAGTGTAGAAAGAGCACCAAACCGGCGAACAAGGAACGCCTGCTGTCCTGTCTGCGAGTTATGTCGCCTGTGCGAAAACATGTTGTGGGAAGAGAACGAAGCACGCAACCGCAAGGATAGTAGCAGTACAAAAACGCGCCGTCTTAACGAGTAAGACGACGCGATACTACGACGACGAAGTGGGATGAGGTCGCACCAACAGTATGCGACTGACTCGTTCACAAAGGTTCGAGGGCCCGAGGTTGCTCTGCAGGGCCCTCCGCCATCAAGCTTAAATCCAAGGGTGGTACGAACCCGTACCACTTCTGGGTTATGCGTTATGCTCACCTTGTCATTCCCATAGACCTCAGAGCAACCAATGGACCTCTTTCGCAAGCGTAAGGGGAGCGCTGCATGCACGGCAGAAGGTTGCCCTTCGCAGTCTCGTTCTGGCAATGCTGAGTACATGCACCTGGACAGAACGTCTAGCTTGACGCTGACGCAGGAAACGGATTGATCGTGTGGGCGCAGATGTACAAGGGGATCTGAGTGATGTAAGTATTACAGTTCACCACCGGTGCTTGTAGTAAAAAAAGTGCCAACCTTGTAGGCTTTCGACAAAGCGCTTAAGCAAGGCGGGGAAGGGAGCCAGCGAGTGTACGCTGACATCCTCGATCTCACGTGCAGTA
>CAXTGN010000728.1:0-950 GCA_964243455.1 uncultured Acidobacteriaceae bacterium | reverse complement strand
GGCTGGACTGCCAACTCCGTATTGCAACCTCGGTAACACTAAAGGTCAATGATGGGCACAGCCGCAATCGGGATACGCGGGCAGTGACCTTCCCCGGCACACGGTACTCGCGGCCATGCTACAGCGCGGAATGTAAGGACTGCGTTGCCGAGCTACTTCGCGCGAACGTTACGCGGATGCTAGACCGTGAGGTCATTGCCGAATCGCTTGCAACCACCAGGCAACGAAGACGCTAGGACGAGCAAAAGGCGGCACGCGGTCCTTGCAGCGTAAATTGTCCAAATCGGCTTGGAGGACGAGCGCACGGGCCGGGTATACGACTATGACCAAGGGGCGAGGACGTGTTGTTTGCAATCGTTTCACCCTGGGCGGAGCCTTCTACGCCGCAGACAGGGTGCAGAAGTGCAAATGTGCACTCCTTTGCGCTCAGTCATTGCATATTGAGAACGACCGTGGTCGAGTGGCTCAGGTTGCCGCTCACAGCAGACACCGTGAGGGTGTAGCTCTGCGTGGCCTCGTACGGAATTCGTTTCATACCGCATCCACTGAGTCCGACCAACCCGGCAAGTAGGAAAAGCACCACCTCGATCCTTACCACAGATCTGGCGTTCCCAAGCGTTCGCCTTACCTTTGCTGACAAGCAGAAAGGCAAACCTAAAAGAGCGAACAAGGTACCTGAGAACCCACTCAGGTCGCGGGCGGTGGTCAAAGGGGTCGCGGTTTCAACGGTCAGAATCGTGCTGACTATCGTCGCACCCGGTGTCACTGAAGCCGGAGAGAAATGAAATGTTGCTCCCGCTGGTAGACCCACCGCGCTCAAGGAGATCGTGTTGGAGAAACCTGTTGTACCTGGTGTGACCGCAAGGGAGAAGGCGGTTGCTGAGCCCGCGACGACGGCGGCTGAGGGAGTACCGTTCGTCGCCGTGATGCCAAAATCTTGGACTGACGCC
>CAXTGN010000727.1:0-2682 GCA_964243455.1 uncultured Acidobacteriaceae bacterium | reverse complement strand
TCCTGTAGCTGAGGTCCACCCTTTTGACCCTGCAACTGCAGCCAAAGCCGTTTAGGTATCGCCACGTGGTGTTTTTTGATGTCTTGGAAGAAGCGCTCTTCGAGTTGAATGCCAAAGGGGTTTTCCAGCCCGGGAAGTGCCTTTTGGCCGTTATTCTCCGCCTTCAGCTGGACGGTTAAATTGCTCGGGAGGTTAGAGGACGCAATCATGGGCAGCATCACGGTCTGAGTACTACCGCTCGATCGGCGCTCTATGCCAATCACCAGACCAGTCAGCCGGGCGAGACGAGCTGCAAGCTCCTTTACGCGGTCACCGTTCCGGCTCTTCCCCGTCTCTCGGAGGTAATCGCTTGCGCTCCTGATGGTGACAAACGCCGTGTCAGAATTGATTGCCTTGTCAAAGAGCCACGCCATCAAGTGGCGGTCGTTCCCGAATGCCATATCGATGCCAGTGATGCCAGCGGTGAACGTCACCCGCAATGTAGAACCATCACTGAGACGGGCAGACCGCACGACTTGCCGTTCAACCGTCGGCCGATAAGGAAGCGTGCAAAGTATGAGCGCTTGGGCCATCTTGATCACCTCATCTCCCAAGGCACCCGTGTCGCGGTCGTCGCGAAGAGCCACGACGCGGTCGACACTGCCTTCAATAGCCGCCTTTCGCTCCTTTGCGTAGTCGCGCTGTTTACGTGTGTGGAGGATCTCGCTCACACTCTCTCCTTCGAGAACGGAATTAGCAGTTTGCTGCAGTCCCAGCTTAATAAGATTGCAGAATGGTACTTTGCTACTGTCGGAGGTTACTACTCCACTCTAGTGCGCCGACCATCCTCGCTCTGCATGGAGCGGTAGACCTCCACGAGTGCTCCATCGATCTGCACTTGCCTGCACGCAAGCCGAAGAGCCTCCGAATCGGACAGATTCCGGAAGCCCTGTGACTTCATGAATTCCTTGATGTGGTCAAGGCGCTCTATATCGTGCTGGTACAGGCTCACGGAGAGCTTCGGCGCGCGACTACCCTTGCCCACCTTTTCGCGTGAAGGCTCAGGGAACCGATGGACGGGGCGTAGGGGTTCCGCCGTGGCTTCAACCTTCGGAAGCGAAGTCTTCAGCTTCGACAACAGCTCTTTCGTGCTCGACGCCATGATGCTCCTTTATGTTGCGCTTCCGTGCAGTACTACTGTGCTACAGCGCGTCTGTCTTTCTTTGACTCTTTAGTACTGTGCGGCCTTGCGGCCTTGCGGCTTTGCTACTTTGCGTCTTTACTGACCCTACAATCTCAAGAGCGACTTTGAAAAGTTCCTCTCTAGCTTCATTTCCAAGAGATTTCCAGCCCATCAAGACCGCATGTTGATACGCCTGGCGACGACGCAAAGTGTTTTTAAACGCAGGAAGTCCTATCCGGGCAGCCATGTCTTCAAGGTCGCGCGCGAGGATGGTGCCGGGCTGCACCTGGTTGAACAAGACGAACGCCCGATCTTTGGCACCCTCAGCCACAATGAGAGACGCCGTATCCCGAGATGTGAACAGGTCTGCCGGTGAAGGCGAGGTAACCAGAACTACAACGTCCGCTCTCCGGATCGAGTCCTTCACCTCTTTCGTCTCGAGACGAGGTGCGGTATCGATGAAGAGGGCACCATATTCTTTGCCGGCCGTGGCCAGCTCAAGGCCGCCAATCTCCTCGATCCAGCGAGTTGCCGTGTGCTGCGGGTCGGTATCAAGCAGGGCAACTTGGTGACCCGCTTCGACGAGGGCGGAACCGAGCAGGACGGAAAGCGTCGTCTTTCCACTGCCGCCCTTACCGTTGCAAAGTGTGATCGTCATGTATTCATAGAGTAGCAAAGTAGTGGAGTCGTATAGAAAGACCTTGCCACAGTCCTACAGTGCGAACCATCTCAGATAACAATCAGCCGATGTTGTGATCTGGCGGTCGTTAAGTAATCCATGCCCTCCATAGTCACATTTTGCGATTAACCGCCTTTGCTACTTTGCGACCTTAGCCGATGCGCTGGAAATGGGCTCTCGAACCGGGGAATAGGTCGCGATCCTAACGAACGGAAGGACGTGTGCTGAACGCCGTCGGCGGTACGCGGTAACCGACGTAGATCACTCAAAACCCGGGAACACTCCCCTCAATCGAGAAAGGACGGAAGTAGGTAGGTCGCAAAGTGACAACGAAGGACAGTAGCAAAGTACGAATACGCTTTCCTATTGGTGCCTCAAGCCGGATCCACGACTTCCCGAAACCGTTCCAGATCGTTTCTCATCACCATCGCCAATGCCACCAAACTCTCCAACATCGAAACCGCATCCGGCGCCGTGATCTCCAGCCGGCCGGGACCGAGGGTGATGTTAGCCGGCAGATCCGGCAGCCGGGCGCTGCGGAGATCGTTGGGCAGGGAGACCCTTAACGACTTCCCCCGCGGGGCCGGTTCGGCCTCGAGCGTCCGGGCGCGGAGCAGGGAAGTGCGCTCGACGAAGTGGGCACCTCCGACGAGCTGCAGGTCGCCGACGGCTTTCATCAGGGTCTGGGCAGTCGCCCGGCCGACGCCGAAGAGGTGTTCGAGATCGACGCGGCTCCAGGTCTCGGTCCGGGACCGGGCCGCTTTCTCTCGAATTGCGTGCAGATCGCGGGACCATTTCACCGGACGGGCCATCGAGATTGCCTCCAGAACAGTACTTTCAG
>CAXTGN010000726.1:2291-2690 GCA_964243455.1 uncultured Acidobacteriaceae bacterium | reverse complement strand
ACTGTGGCAGTTCCGCTTCAGAGCTCACAGTCGCAAGCGCTTGCCTTCAGCCCGGCTGAATTGAATTTTGGCGTGGTCACGTCCGAGGCGGCCGTCAGCCGGACGGTCACCATCTCCAACCTTTCGGGTACGACCCAGACCTTCACCACGTCAGCCGACGGCAGCCCCACTACGCCGCCGTACGCGCTCGCTGAGACCGGCACTACATGCGCGGGCATCGCGGGAACGCACACCCTAGCCGCGGCCAGCTCCTGTACCGTCACCCTTGGCCTTGCGGCGTCAACCGCTTCCGCCAACGATGGTCCGGTGCAGGCCTTCTGGCAGATTGGCGGGAGAGACGTCGCCATCACCGGCATCACGCAGGCGGCTGCATTGTCCGTCTCTGCATCCACCATCGAT
>CAXTGN010000726.1:248-2281 GCA_964243455.1 uncultured Acidobacteriaceae bacterium | reverse complement strand
GGCATCGCTGCCGCGGTATCTCTACCTCTCCACCAGCTCTCCCGCCACCATAGATCATGCGCCTGTCACGTTGCCCGAGAACTCTCCATTCACGGTCGTCGACGCTTGTCCTTCGACACTCGAAGGCGGCAGCGTATGCCAGCTCACGCTGACCTACACCCAGAGCAACGCTCCAGCGAAAGATAGCACCACCCTGTTGCTGGATGGAGGACTGAATGTTCTCTTGACCGGCAAAGTGCTCGCGCCTCCCACGCCAGGCAGCGTAGGCGACGCTGCGCTGTCCGTCTCTACGGACTCACTCAGCTTCACCACGCCGGTTGTGGCGACAGGTATCTCCTCCGAAACGGAGGTGGTAAGGGTCACCAACGAAGGCACAACAGCACTTCCACTCACCGTCGGAGTCACGACTGAGTTCCTGGTCAGCAACGGTTGCTCTCAGGTATTGAATCCGGGTGCCACATGCGACGTTGCCATCCAGTTCGCGCCCTCCCAGGCGGGCGTCCGCGAGGGTCTGCTCAGTCTGGGGAGCGGCAGCAACTATCGTCCCCTGCTTGTCAGCCTTTCCGGCACCGGCACACCCCTGCTGCCGCAAAACAGCGGCACGCTGGCTTTGGGGCAGACCTCCGTAGGCGAACCGATCGTGCGCTGGTACAAGGTGCAGGCTGCAGTTGGCTCGCTCACAGCCTCAGTAGCCGGCTCTGCTTTTGGCGTCGCGATCGTTCAGGATAACGGTGGGGGCCATGGCACCTTATCCAGCAACGCGTTCATCGCAACGGGCACCAATACCTGTTCCAACTGCTGGCTGGGCGTACAGTTCTACCCACAGTCTGCGGGGGAGGCCAGTGCGGCACTGACCCTCTCGACGGTGGCAGGCGGCAATGCCGACCAGCTCACGCTGACCGCAACGGGCATGGCTGTCCAGGGGCTAGTGCTGACCGGAGCCGCATCAGATTTCGGCACCGTGCCTTTGGGCAGCAGTACGGCTCCATTAGTTTTTACTCTCACAAATTTGCTGTCCCCGGCAACCGCGACCAGCGTCAGCAACGTGAGCGCTGCAGGCAACTTCAGCCTTGCCGCGAATACGACGGGTGGTGCCTCCTGTCAGGGTTCGCTCGCGTCCACGGCGTCCTGCTACATCGAAGTGCTTTTCACTCCCACCACTATAGGAAAACACACGGGCACGTTGACCGTGCAAACCTCCAGCGGCGCGGTGACGTTTTCGCTGTCAGGCAGCGGCACGGACGCTGCGGGCCTGTCGGTTAACCCGAACAGCTTGGTTTTCAGCAATAGGCCGGGCGCCGCCAGCACGCAGCAGAGCGTGACATTAACGAACACAACTGCTGCAACGTTCACCGTGGGGGCGATCACGTCGTCCTCACCGAGCTTCGCGATCGCTTCGAGCTGCACGGCACTGGCTCCGGGCACAAGCTGCACCGTGGCCGTCACGTTTACGCCCGGCAACACGATCGTCGCCGGTTCGCTGACGGTTCCTGTGCTGATGACCGCGAACGGCCAGACGACGACGAGCATCTCCGTCGTTCCGCTCTCCGGTACCTACACCGAGGAGGAGACCGGCATCCTGCTACTGCCGTCCCAGGTTGATTTCGGTTCACAAAGAACCGGGGCTCTCGGCACAACGCGGCAGTTCACGCTGACGAATACGTCAGCGGTGGTGCAGAACATCGCGCTTGCTGTTCCAGCACAGTTTCCGTTAGCAGCTCCGTTCACCTGTGCCACGCTGGCTGCGGGAGCCAGCTGCACCTTTTCCGTGAGTTTTCTACCGGAAACAGGCGGTGCGCTCACCGGATCTCTCGTAGCCACTGCTACATCGTCGGCGGACAGCAGTCCTCGTCAGGCGATTGGCTACCTGCTCGGCTACGGCGTTGCGTCCGGATCCTTGAGCCTTTCCGGGGAGCCTCTTCCCGGCACGCCACTCGACTTTGGTCAGGTGAACTCCGGCCAGAGTGCGCCGCTGATACTTACGCTAAGCAACACGGGCAGCGGCCCCTTGCATGTGCGACGTATCGTAAGCG
>CAXTGN010000726.1:0-238 GCA_964243455.1 uncultured Acidobacteriaceae bacterium | reverse complement strand
TCGCGACGTCGAGCTGTACGGCGACGCTCGCGCCCGGTGATACCTGTGCGGTCACGGTTACGTATGCTCCCGTTTTCTCGCCTGAAACGAACATCTCCCTGCTCCCCCGCATCGATACGGGAGCTCTCGTCATCGAAAGCGATGCTGCATCCAGCCCGGATTCACTCGCTCTCACGGGTACCGTCTTCGCCGGCGCAGGCCGCGTCAGCGCGACCTCTGCGACAGCAACGTACACGCT
>CAXTGN010000725.1:1207-2693 GCA_964243455.1 uncultured Acidobacteriaceae bacterium | reverse complement strand
AACGCGCCATCATCAAGGTCCAGTCCTACCTTCCCGCCACCAACATGCTGGCGCAGACGACGCTGCGCGCGGTGCTGGGACAGCACGAGCTCGACGAGATGCTCTCCGAGCGCAAGAAGCTGAGCACGGATGTCCAGAGCATCCTGGACGGCCAAACCGAAGCCTGGGGCATCGAGGTCAGCAACGTCGAGATCCGGACCGTGGAGCTGACCGACAACATGGTGCGCGCCATCGCCAAGCAGGCGGAAGCGGAGCGTGACCGCCGCGCCAAGATCATCCATGCCGAGGCCGAGTTCCAGGCGTCGCAGACCCTGGTCGATGCCGCGAAGATCCTCGGCAGCATCCCGGCCGCCATGCAGCTCCGCTATTTGCAGACGCTGACGGAAATCGGCGCCGAGCAGAACTCCACCGTCATCTTTCCGATGCCGATCGATATCCTCAAGCCGTTCCTGGAACTGTTCGAGAAACCCGGCAAGGCAGCCGTCGGCAACGGCGCCTTCCATGCGCCGGTTGCCAGGAACATCCCCAACAGCGCAGCACAGGCGGAGTAGCTCCGATGCTTCAAGTGGTTCAGCAGGATGACGGCCGCTACGCGGTGCGCGACATCGGCGGCCGGGATCTGCAGGATGTGCTCGGCATCTTCCCGACCCAGCAGGCGGCGGATGAATGGATGTTGACGACCGGCATGAACCGCGAGGCCGGAGCCGGCGACGGAACGCCGATAAGGCCCGGAGACGGCGAGGGGTCACGCTGAGCATGGCTGCGCCCGGTGCCGCCACCGCCGGCGAGGCGTACAGCAGGTTTCGCCACCTCGTCAGCCTGCTGCTCAAAGGGACGCTCGGACCGCCGGAGGCGGAACCAGCGGCTGACGGAAAGCAGGAGGCCGATCCGGTCGCCGGTATCGACACGCCCGATGCGCTGCGCAAGCTCGCCGCCGGCGCGGAGGCAAGGCTGGAGCACGACGCCTGTGCCGAGCGGGACCAGGCCGTGCTCGTCGAGTAGCAGAAGGTCAAGCTCCTGCTGCAGACGCATCTCGACGACGCGATCTGGAGCGACCTGCTGCTGCACGTGCATCCCGCCGCCGCGCGCGGCGAGAGCCAGCTGGAGCTGATCCGGTTCCCATCCGATCTGTGCAGCGACGGCGGCCGAAAGATCAGGGTGCGAGAGCAGGGCTGGGAGGACACGCTGCGCGGGGAGGCCGCGGAGTTGCGCGCGCGCTACCGGCGCGACCTGCTGCCGAAGGGGTTCGGACTGGCCGCCTCGACCCTGGAGTATCGGCAGGGGCTTCCGGGAGACATCGGCCTGTTCCTGACCTGGCACGGCTGAGCCACCGGCCGGAGAGCACGATCCCAGCCCGCCGGACGCATGAAGTGCCCGGTATGATGCAGGGAGAGCCGGACGGTTCGGGAGTGAGGCGGTTCCAGTTTCCGCGAGCGGCATCCATGACGGTCGTCTTGCGGAATGCAGACGATGCGACGAGGTCGGC
>CAXTGN010000725.1:0-1197 GCA_964243455.1 uncultured Acidobacteriaceae bacterium | reverse complement strand
GTCGGCAGCTTCACCAGGGTGACACTGTCCGGCACCTGCAGTGCGGCGGCGCGGACGTCCGGCGCCAGCGGCTCGGAGAAGCCGCGCAGCAATTCACTCATGCCGTGCGTTGGGGTGAACCTGCCGCGCCTTCTTCGGCTTGCGACAACCCGGACCCGCGCGGCTTCGCGTGCTGGACTGCGGCCTCTACGATCTGCACCAGGCGTTCACGCGGATCCTGCGACAACAATGCGGCCATCCCATCCCTCGCTGCTCAACCAGCGCGGCAGTGACACAGCATGGCCTCCATGAAGAGACGGTGGCCGAGCACGGTGAACTACGCAATCAGCTCAGTCGGCGCCGCCGTCACGACCACATCGTCTCCGCCTGCTTTCTCCGCGTGCTCCCCGTCGTAACCGCTTCACCAAAATCGCACTGGTCGACCCGAACATCATGACATCGTCATGAACGATCGGGATCCTGTCGGGCAACACCGTATTCCTGGCATCACATTCGATTTCGTTGCGTATTCCGATTTACCCTGCGCGTCAAGCATCGCTCAGGCAGGCGCAGCGTGTCGGCGCGTCGCGGAATTTATCCTAGCACGGGACCGTGGAGCAGGGCGATCCAGCAGGTTCCGAACGCGATCGATTAGCAGGATGACGGCCGTTCGGTCGTCGAGAAAATCATCTACCGACCCGTTTCCGGGCAGGCTGAGGATCGGAAGGAGCAAGACCGTCTCCAGATATCAGTTTTGGATGCGTTATTATTCCGTTTAAGGTTTCATCCGCGTGTGTTATCGGAATCCCAAGCACGAAATCACCGAGGAAACTTTCATGTCTTCGTCGTCCCCCACGATCAACCCGCAGCCCGCTCATACCGTCGAGCAGAACCAGACCACGATCGTGGGCATCGTGACCCCCACGCAAAGCGGCGATGTACTGACCGTGGCCCCGCGCGTCGGCTTCGTCGGCACGATTGCACTTGAGGCCGGAACGAACGGCACCGAGAACGTGGTCTACACCGCGCCGGCGAGCATCACGTCAGGCGGCCTCTATACGCTCAGCTACACGGTTACCGACGTCACCGCCGGAGATGCCAGCGCCGACGGCGCGGCAAGCGTTTACCTCGACGCGGGTCCGGCCGTGACCACGACCAATCCGGGCCTGGTGGAGGCTGGCCAGGAGCGGCAGATCGGCACGGTCACGCCGGGCCTGC
>CAXTGN010000724.1:0-2696 GCA_964243455.1 uncultured Acidobacteriaceae bacterium | reverse complement strand
GGAACCATTCCCCTCATGTCTTCACGGCAACCGAGTTCAGAACTGTGCGCGCGCTTGCCGCGTGCGTGGTGCCCGACGCCGGTTTCGATCTTGCCGCCTGCATCGACGCCCAGCTCGCCTCCAACAAGGGCGACGGCTGGCGATTTGCGCTGCTTCCAGCCGACCCGGAAGCCTGGCACCGCGGCCTTCTTTCTTTGGACCGGGCAGCCCACCGCGCCCACGGCGTCCACTTTGTTGCGCTTTTTCCCGATCAGCAGGAGTCGCTCCTCCAAGAGGTCGCACAAGAAAAGATCGGCAATGGCCTCTTCGTCGCCCTCCATTTGGGCGAGGCAGCGAAGGCTCTCTCCTCGGCTGAACTCAAACAATGGTTCGGAGACGTTTGCGCGGAGTTTACCCGCTTCTACATGGCCGACCCCCGCACCATGGACCGGATTGGATATACCGGTTTCGCCGACGATCTCGGCTTTACGCAGATTCAGCTCGGCCAGTTTGAGGAGTTTGAACGTTGACCCCCGCCGCCTTTCCCGATCGGCAATCTGACCTGGGCAAGAATGAATTAGGCCGCCTGCGTCCCACTATGCGGCACCATTCGGATAACGGAGAGCTGGATGCCGTGATCATCGGCACAGGCGCCGGGGGATCTCCCCTTCTGGCGAAGCTTGCTGCTGCAGGTCTCAAGGTCGTGGCGCTCGAAGCCGGTCACTGGTTTGAGTCACCCGCGGAGGAATTCCCTGCCGATGAACTCGGTGCCGGCAAGATTTACTGGCCCGGGGAAAGTCTCTCCATGGGCGACACCGCCCAGGTGCTTGGCGGCAATACCTCCGGTTCGGGCGTTGGCGGTTCCATGCTGCATTGGGGTGCGTTCTGCCCACGTCCAGACGCCCGCGACTTCCACCTCAGGACCGAGACCGGCAAAGGCACTGACTGGCCCCTGGAATATAAGGAGCTCCTGCCCTACTACGAGGAGATCGAGACATTCCTTGGCGTATCAGGACCCAGTCCGTATCCGTGGGACCCCACGCGGCGCTACCCGACCGGCCCGGTGCCGATCAACGGCCCCGGCCAGCTGATGTTGCGGGGTTACGAGCGGCTTGGGATGCGGGCCTCTGCCGCCCCCATCGCCGCCTCAAGCCAGAGTTATACCCGGCCCGAGTACGGCACGCGCCCTACCTGTGTAAACCGCGGCTTCTGCCATCAGGGCTGTCGCAACGGAGCGAAGGGCTCCATGGACGTCACGTATCTCCCATGGGCTGTTCGCTCCGGCGCGGAGATCCGTCCGAACAGCTTCGTCACGGGGTTTGAAAAGGACGCCATCGGCCGCCTTTCGGCAGTCATCTACCGCGACACCACCGATCCTGCACATCCGGTCGAGCGCAGGCAACGCACCCGCAACGTCTTTCTCTGTGCGGGCGGCATTGAGACACCGCGCCTGCTGCTGCACACTGGCCTGGCGAACGGCTCAGGACAGGTTGGCAAAAACTACATGGGCCATGTCTCACCGCAGGTTTGGGGAACCTTCGACGAACCGGTACGCATGAACAAGGGATTCCCGGCAACCGTCATCTCCGAAGATACGGTGCGTCCCAGAGCTGCCAATTTCGTGGGCGGATACCTTGTGCAGAGCCTTGGCGTTGTCCCGGTGACCTGGGCTACGGGCGTCGCACGCGGCCGCGGTCTCTTCGGCGCCCGCCTGACCCGTTATCTGGCTGATTACAACTTCGTAGCCGGGCTCGGCGCGCATGGAGAAGCCCTCCCGTCGCAGAAGAACTTCATCGCGCTATCGGATGAGGTCGACGAACACGGCATTCCCAAGCCCGTGGTCCACCTCTCCTATCAGGGGAATGAACTCCAGCTTGAGGCGCACGCGATCCACTTGATGACCGAAGCCTGGAAAGCCGCTGGAGCTCGGGACATCTGGTCCATGTCCCGCACCGCTCACACCGTCGGCGCCTGCCGCATGGGAATCGACCCTGAAAGCTCTGTGGTGGATGCTTATGGCCGTTCGCATGAAATCCCAAACCTCTGGGTAGCGGATAATTCCGTCTTTCCCAGTACGCTGAGCGCAAATCCGGCCATCACCATCATGGCGTTGTCACTTCGCACGGCCGACGCTTTCCTTAAAACCCCATAAATTCCTGGCCGCAAGGATCGGCTAGTCCACGGAGGGCATCGTTGTGTTGGAGAGCGGGGACAGTTCCTCTTTCGTGCGTACCTGACCGCCTTGACTCCCAGGCCGCCTGTCTTTGTAGTACAGACGGCAGCCACACATTCTGCAGGTCCACGGGTAACGGCCCAGGCGAAACATCAGCGAGTCGATAAGGCCGTTTCGGCTTCGTCTTTCCACCTTTGGATGATTGCATCCCAATTTGCCGGTCTTCGACACGCACGAAGAGTATCACCCGACGCCCGTCCCTGACATACGCCGATGGGGAATCCGGACCACCTTTTGTGCCAGCCCTTGTGATGCTCGCAAGGGGTGCGTGCTCCCCATCATGGCGGTGCTGCCAGACTTCAACCATCGCTCGAAGTGGCCGTTAGCTCCTCTGGTTCCACCCCGGCACGCATCGCCTGCACTCGCGCTGCGTCCAATACCTGTGACCGCACCCCAACTGCTGAACGGTCTGCTTTCCGTCGCCGTGGCAGCGTTGATCCTGTTCTTCGGGCTGCGGTTCTGGAGGCATATGGCCATCGCAAGC
>CAXTGN010000723.1:0-2707 GCA_964243455.1 uncultured Acidobacteriaceae bacterium | reverse complement strand
CTGGATGCCTTGAGCGCGGCGCTGAGTCGCTCCGCACAGATCCTGGAAACGGCATCGAGGTAGTTACCCCCGTGTACCCCCGAAAAGAGGAAGTGAAGTTTGTCTGGAACATGCCGATATTGATCTTGCGAGCGGATCTCACCGCTCTCGGAGATCACACATGTACCTGCTCTTCCTTCTTGTCTCTGTTGCCGCGGTGATCCTGTCGCCCTTGACCCTGGATTGGTGGCTCACTGCCCGGGAATCCTATCCGGAACGCGTCCAGGTAAACCAGGCCATGAAAGCAAAAGGCCCAGGCATTGCCTGGGCCTCCGCTCGGCTTCGATAAGCGGGCTAGCTGCGAAGTGCCATCTGTTCGGTGACAATCTGCGTCAAGTCAGGCTTCTTCAGGCCGTGCACCTCTTCATTGAACTTATCGACCTTGCTGGACCAGTTCATGGAGCAGAACTTGGGCCCGCACATGGAGCAGAATGCTGCCTCCTTGTAATAGTCATCAGGAAGGGTTTCATCGTGCATGCCACGCGCGGTCTCCGGGTCCAGGCTCAGCGCAAACTGCTTGTCCCAATCGAAGGTGTAGCGCGCATGAGAGATGGCGTCGTCACGATCCCGTGCACCCGGCCGGTGCCGCGCGATATCCGCGGCGTGTGCCGAGATTTTATAGGCGATGATGCCGTCCTTCACGTCCTTCTCGTTCGGCAGCCCGAGGTGCTCTTTCGGAGTGACGTAGCAGAGCATGGCGGCACCATGCCAGCCGATCATGGCTGCGCCAATAGCCGAAGTGATGTGGTCGTAACCAGGAGCAATATCGGTGACCAGCGGGCCGAGCACGTAAAAAGGGGCACCGTCGCAAAGCTCGACCTCCTTGTCCACCTGCTCCTTGATCTTGTCCATCGGCACGTGACCGGGACCCTCGATCATGACCTGCACATCGTCTTTCCAGGCCTGGCGGGTCAACTCGCCCAAGGTCTTGAGTTCGGCGAACTGGGCCTCGTCAGACGCATCGGCCACCGAACCGGGCCGCAGGCCGTCACCCAGCGAGTAGCTGACGTCGTACTTCGCCATGACCTTGGTAATGCGGTCAAAGTTCTCGTAGAGGAAGTTCTGCTTGTGATGGGCGGTCATCCACTGAGCCAGAATCGCGCCACCGCGGCTGACAATGCCGGTGATCCGTTTCGACACCATGGGGATGTACTGCACCAGTACGCCGGCGTGAATGGTGAAGTAATCGACTCCCTGCTGCGCCTGCTCCTCGATGACCTCAAGGTAGAGGTCAATGTTCAGGTCTTCCACACGCTTCACGCGCGAAAGAGCCTCATACAGCGGCACCGTCCCGATGGGCACGGGCGAGTGCCGCAGGATTGCCTCACGGATCATAGGGATGTCGCCCCCGGTGGACAGGTCCATGACCGTGTCCGCGCCGTAGTGCACGGCAGTATGGAGCTTCCGCAGCTCCTCATCCACATTCGAGACGAGCGCGGAGTTGCCAATATTCGCGTTGATCTTGCACAGGCTCTCAACGCCAATCGCCATCGGCTCGAGCTCCGGGTGATTGATGTTGGCCGGGATGATCATGGTGCCTTTCGCGATTTCCGAGCGCACGAGCTCCGGCGAAAGCTTCTCTTTGTGGGCTACAAACGCCATCTCTTCCGTGATCAGACCCTTGCGCGCAAAGTGCATCTGGCTCATGTTCCAGTCGCCGGTGCGCGCAGCCTCTTCCCTGCGCTTGACGATCCACTCGCGCCGGGGTTGCGGCACCCCATACCGCACCTCCGAGTCGTGTCCTGTGCCCGAACCGTTGCCGTTCGCCGCCGTCGCTACCCCGTTGTCGAATGTGCTCATCCGCTCGATTCTCCCGCCGGGTAGCCGCGCTCGTTTGCCGAGCCCGTGCCCGTGTTCTTCGCCAAAGTATACGCTGCGATGCCCCGGCTGTAGGATGAGCCATGCTCCGCCTATCCGCTCTCACGGTCATGTTTCTTGGTCTTTTTGCAACGGCTTCGGCACAGGACAAAGGCGTCCGGGGAAACTGGCGCACGCCCGGCGGCGCCGTCGTCCAGATAGCCCCCTGTGGGACGGAGCTTTGCGCCACGCTGCTGCAGTCAGAA
Source organism: uncultured Acidobacteriaceae bacterium (assembly GCA_964243455.1). Classification (GTDB taxonomy): domain Bacteria; phylum Acidobacteriota; class Terriglobia; order Terriglobales; family Acidobacteriaceae; genus Granulicella. The sequence goes on along the minus strand of CAXTGN010000723.1, from coordinate 605 downwards.
CCCGACGCCCCGGTGACGGTCGACACAGAAAACCCGGACCCCGCGAAGCGCGATCGCAAGCTGTGTGGTTTGCAGATTGGCTACGGGTTTCAAATCACGGACGCCGACCACGCGGACGGGGGGCACCTGTACGACCCAAAATCCGGCAAGACCTACCGTGGCGCGATGACGAGCGATGGCGACAAGCTCTCCCTTCGCGGGTACATCGGCATCAAGGCCTTTGGAAGGACCGAAACCTGGAGCCGTACGTCCCAGCCGCTGAAGCCATGCAGCTAAGCACCGAGCCGGCAGCTTGTTTAGAGTGGGCTCTGTGAGTACATCACCCCCCCGGCCCCCGTCCAGCAATCTTCCCCTTGGTTTCCGATGGGCTTCCACCACGGCCGGCATCAAGGCCAGTGGCAAGCCTGACATCGCGCTTGCCGTCTGTCCCGGAGGAGCCAGCGCCGCGGCCATGTTCACCAGCAATCAGGTCGTCGCCGCCCCGGTTACCATCGGCCGCCGTCACCTTGCCGCAACGGGCGGCAGGGTCACGGCGCTCCTGGTGAACTCGGGCAATGCCAACTGCGCCACGGGGGACCCAGGCATTGAAGCCTGCCGGCGTTCCT
>CAXTGN010000722.1:0-2721 GCA_964243455.1 uncultured Acidobacteriaceae bacterium | reverse complement strand
ATCCCGCCATCTCCGGCTGCCAGGTGCGCACAGGCATCCGCCAATCTATGCCCTCGAGCAGCATCGACAGCTGGGCGGGGGTCAGCGACACCGAACCGTCGCGCGCCTGCGGCCAGACGAACCGGCCACGCTCGAGGCGCTTGGCGTAGAGCACCAGGCCCTGGGTGTCCCAGAACAGGCATTTGAGCAGGTCACCGCGCCTGCCGCGGAACACGAACAGGTGGCCACTGAACGGGTCGAGTTGCAGCACCTCCTGAACCTGAAGGGCCAGCCCGTCGAAGCCGCGGCGCATGTCGGTCGTCCCGGCCGCGAGCCAGACCCGCGCGCCGGGCGGCAGAGCGATCATCCACGCAGCGCCGCAACCACTCGGCGCAGTGCAAAAAGGCTGACCTCCGCACCAACACGCAAACGGCTGCCATCCGGCAGCTCGATCTCGATCTGGTCAGCCGATGCAGTCGGCGGTGTTGGCGAAGCGGGCTGCATCGTGTCCACAGGACGCGATCTCGCTGTCGGCGCCGCGGCCGCCACATGCACGGGCAGGAACGACGCAGGCGGGCCCGGCCGCAACGTGCCGCGCCGCACATGCGTCCGCCAGTTCCACAGCAACCCGCGGCTGACCTCGTTGCGGTCGGCCACATGCGCAAAGCAGGCACCAGGCTCCTCCGCCTCGGCGACGATCCTGAGCTTGTCGGCAATACTCCATCGCCGACGGCGATCTCGCCCCGTGATGATCTCGATCCTGCCGTCCAGCATCGTCCTTACGAGCGCCCATACGATCGCTCTTAAGATCACCTCGCCGGATCATACCGAGAAGGCGTGCCTGACCGGACGCTTACTCTGAGAACGACGTCGCCCGCTTAACCCAGTCCAGGATTGATTGCCCTACGGCCCCTCTCTTTGCCTCCTTCGTGATCCGCTCCATGTAGGCGGCAGCGGTGATCTCGAAGGCAATTAGAGGGGTATCCTGGAAGCCGGCTAGGCGGCTATCCGGTAAGTCGGCTATCCGGCTATTATGCGTTCAAGCGAAGGCGTCTAGCCTTCCCTCTCTTCAACATGGGCGATGCATCGTACTTCTCGGCAGCAAAGCTGGCATATGCGATGGGTGCCCCTTCGCGGAAGACGTCGGGGTTTTCAAGGAAGCAGAGAAAGACATCATGATCAGTTTAAGACACTAATTGCGGAACAAGCCCGTCTCTTTCAAGGCCTTGCTGAGGGCAGCGCCGACCCGCGGAGCGCCAGTCGCTTCCGCCATTATCCTTTTCGCGCCTAATTGAACCTTGGCAGCCGTCAGTCGCCGCTTCGGTATTAGCATCGATCTCACGTGTCCGCCTCCAAACTGATTGTAGATCCCGAACATGTGGATTGAAACGTTGTTCCTGTAGTAGGCCTATTGCCACATAGACCCCTTCCTATTTAGGCGGCTATCCTATCGCTTTCCATGGTAGCGCTAATATGCTTCTATCGCCATAAGCTAAAAGGCTGCTAGGGGGATAGCCTTCTATGGGGAAAATTCTCACGGTCGCATCTGGAAAAGGGGGCGTGTCGAAAACCTCGACTGTTATGATCCTTGCCGTGAACCTGGCGGCTCGGGATTTTCGGGTAGCCGTCGTCGATGCCGACCGCAACCAGTCCTTCGCTTCGTGGCATGCGCAAGCCTACGAGGGACCGGAACTCAGCTGCAGGTCAGAAATTGATCATATCAAGGTGGTCGACCTCGCGGGCGAGCTGTCCGACAGCCACGACGTGGTTCTGGTCGATACCGCTGGCTTCGAAAGCCTTACTGCCGCCTCAGCGATCGGGATGGCGGACTTCGTGCTGATACCCTGCATGCCGGACCGCGGAAGCGTTCGAGAGACAATGCGAACGGCGCAACAGGTAGCTAGTTTAAGCAAGGCGGCTAGACGATCTATACCGTATAGTATCCTACTTACACGTTGGAAGCCGCGCGGATTGTCGGAACGCGCGGCGCTCGACAGCCTACGGCAGGAAAAGCTCAGCATCCTCGAACATACGATCGGAGATCTATCCGACTTCACGAAGCTTTCGTTTAGCGGAACCGTGCCGACAACCGGCAAGGTGGGGGATCAAACAGCTAGGCTAATAGAGGAACTAGTGGGGAAGGGGGCTATCTCCGGGAAGGCCCATAGACAAACTAGCCGCAAAGGAGGCAAGGCAGCATGAGTACGTTTAAGCCGAAACGGGTCAGTGGAGCTGACCTCGCCGCGCAACTCTCGGACGCTACTGCCAATCTTCCGGCCGCGATCCCCTCCCTTACAGCCAAAAACACCGAAAGACAGCGGCCGCCACCCGTTATCCAAGTCAACTTCAAAGCGAGCGAGGTCTTCGCCGACTTGATCGCCCGCGAGGCCGAGAAGGCGGGCTCAACCCGCAGGCTGTTTGCCAGGCTGATGAGGGACGCCGGGTTCGATGTCCCAGAGGCCGATGTAAATCCTCCAGACAATCGGCGACGAAGGGGCCTGGATAGCTAGGTGGACATGGGCATAGCCTCATAAGGGACAGAAGTAGCTAAGACGATTTTTGTCACCAGCCGAGGGCTCGCAGCTGGCACCATCTCGTTACTAAGGGGGCACCCTACCGTTGAAGCCGGCCCGGCTTGGAGAGCAGTTGTCAGCTGTCGCCGACCGCGCATGGCCGAGCCACTTCTGGACCATGTTGAGCGGGATGCCGGCCGACACCGCCGCCACCCCGAAGCCGTGCCGC
>CAXTGN010000721.1:0-2722 GCA_964243455.1 uncultured Acidobacteriaceae bacterium | reverse complement strand
ACCAGAGCTTGTCCGAAAAAAGGCGCCTAGATCTCACTTTGGAGCGGATCCTAGAGGCCATTCCTTGTGGCGTGCTGGTCGTCGATGAGGAGGGGATGGTTCGGCTGGCGAATCGGCACGCTGTTGAACTGCTTGCGCTTCCAGGCGAGCAAACGCGTAGTTTGACGCTTGGGCATAAGCACGCGGGACTGGATGTTCTCTCAACACTGCTGGTCACAATGGACGTTGAGCAGGAGATTCCTCTGGAGCGTTCCGCCGGGAAGCAATGGTTGGCCGTTCGCTGCGTGAGCTTGCCCCGTGAAAGCGGTTCATCCTCGGCGAGGCAGGCAGGGCAGTTCATCGTCACGGTGAGAGACATCTCCGCTCGAAAAAAGGCAGAGCAGGATCGCGAATCTGCCCGGGACGCCGTTGCTCTGGCACAGGTCTCGGCTGTGCTGGCGCATGAAATCAGAAACCCACTTGCCAGCCTGGAACTCTTTACCGGCCTGCTGCAAGACAGCCCAGAGCAGGCTGACGAATGGCTGTTCCATCTCCGGGCGGGAATACGATCACTTTCGGGAACGGTGAACAATGTACTGCTGCTGAACGGAGAATCTGTAGCTTCGATGGAGCGGCTGAATCTTCATGCAGAAGCCAGACTCGCGACGAGATTTCTGCAGCCCCTTGCGCAGCGAGCGAACGTGGCATTGAGCCTGGAGCTTGGGGGAGAGGAATGCTTCATCTCCGCGAACAGAAGCGCATTTCATCAATTATTGCTCAATCTCTGCTCCAACGCCTTACGACATACGCAGTCCGGCGGTAGGGTCTCTATTCGTTGCAACAGACCGAAGAGGAGGTTGGTTCTCTTGGAGGTCAGCGATACCGGATCGGGTATAGCGCCCGAGGCGTTACCGCGGATTTTTGAGGGTGGATTCAGTGGAACAGGCACAACGCCTGGACTAGGACTTGCAGTCTGCGAGCGGCTGATGCAACAGCACGGAGGTGTCATTCGTGTGCAGAGTCGCCTTGGCCTTGGAAGCACCTTCACATTGGAATTTCCCACTTTATGATCGTTCGCCGTGGATTTGCTGTTTTGATCGTTGAGGATGAGCCGGGTCTGAGGCTCGCGTTGCGGACCAACTTTTTGCGTGAGGGCTGGTCGGTTGAAGTGGCGTGCGGGGTGGGGGAGGCCGTCTCGGCACTGCATCGTGAACGACACGATCTCGTTCTGTGCGACGTCCGTATGGTGGATGGCGATGGTTTCGAAGTGATGCGGAATGCACAGCAGCTCGATCCCAACACAGCCTTCCTTTTTCTTACCGCATATGGCTCCGTTCCGGAGGCTGTGCGGGCGATGCGTGGCGGAGCCGTGGATTACCTTACGAAGCCCGTGGCCTTTGAACAGCTGCTTCATGTGGCTCTGCGCACCGTACGTAGCCGCCATGGCTCCAAAGGAGCGCTTTCAACCCGCCAGGATTCTCGCCCTTCAATGGTTGGGCGCTCGCGCACTCTTCTGGCTATGCTCGAAAGAGCGAGGGCCGCAGCCGAGACCGATGCAGATGTGCTGATAGAGGCTGAAAGTGGAACAGGGAAAGAGCTCCTTGCGCAGTTCCTCCACGACAACAGCGCAAGGAGAAGTAAACCGTTTATAGCCATCAATTGTGCAGCTCTCCCTGAATCGTTGCTGGAAAGTGAGCTTTTCGGACACGCGCGTGGGGCCTTTACAGGAGCGATCGCCGCAAAACCCGGGAAGTTTGAGCTAGCGCACGGGGGGACGCTGCTTTTAGACGAGATTGGCGAGATGCCCTTGAGTCTGCAGCCGAAGCTGCTCCGAGCTTTGCAGGAACGTGTGGTGGAACGGCTAGGAGAAGGCCGCTCCATTCGAACAGATATTCGCGTCATTGCTTCCACAAACGTGAACCTCGACGTGATGGTGGAACGAGGCTTGTTTCGCAGCGACCTTTTCTTTCGGCTGAATGTAATTCCGCTGACTCTTCCACCGCTGCGGGAAAGGCGTGATGATCTTCCGCTGCTTGCGGAGCATTTCGCCCAGGTATTTGCCGCAAGAAATGGTCAACCGCCACCACGGCTGGACCCCTCCTTTGTGCGAAGGCTGGAGGATTACCACTGGCCCGGTAACGTGCGTGAACTGGCCAACTTCATGCGACGAGTGCTGTCCCTTTCTTCGGATAGCGTGATCACCGCTACGACCTTTGACCGTGAACATCGGCCACTGCAGTGCCTGCGTCCGGAAACGGTGACTACGGAGCGAGCCATGGAACAGAGGGCGTTGTCGATGGATCAGGTGGAGCGTTTGCATCTTGAAACGACACTGGAACTTGTTGGAGGAAATCGTACACGCGCGGCCGAGCTGCTTGGCATCAGTGTGAGGACGATGCGGAACAAAATCCGGCAATATGATCTGCCGCCAAGGAGGTATGCCTAGATGCAGTCCGTACCGTTAATGTCGCAGTTGGAACAGTTCCTTTCCCTTACCAACCGACGGCAAACTGTAATCGCCTCAAACATGGCCAACATCGACACGCCGGGGTACCACACGCAGGACATCGATTTTCAGAACGCTTTGGAAAAAGCAATGACTAACCCGGGTGAGCAAGAGGTCCCGGTCGCGCTGCACAAGGTTCGCGGCTTGTTGGAACGTCCGGACGGAAACAACGTCGATATGGATCGCGAATCCTTGCTGCTGTCTGAGTCTCAACTGCAGTATCAACTAGGGACACAA
>CAXTGN010000720.1:712-2739 GCA_964243455.1 uncultured Acidobacteriaceae bacterium | reverse complement strand
GCCTCGGCCACGAGGTAGTTTTCGATGCGTTGCGAGTTGGGGCAAACACTCGTCGCCACCCGGCACATGCGCCTGTCCAGTGCTTTGACCTGCTTGCCGTCCAGAGAGGCATACCCTGCCGTCAGGTCCGTGACGTAATACACCACGGGACCTCTCCATGCCTCCGCAACCGGTGCATAAAACGGCGTGGAGCAGATCAACGCCGTGTCTTTCTCGGTGCGGCAATGCGATCGCAGCCGCTTGGACAGCGCAATCTGGAATGGCAGAAGCTGGCGAAGGGGCGCGCGCGCATACCCGCGTTGCAGCGGATACCGCAAGGCCTCAAGAGGCGGCTGGGAAATCGTTTCCGTCCGCTCCCAGCCTTCAAACGCTCCGAAGTTCCGCATCTCCGGCCACCATGCGACGGTCGGCTGCACACGAGCCATCGCCGAAGCGAACTCCCGCATCCAGATGCTGCCCACATCCAGAATCTGCCACGCTTCCACGTTCATTCAGCCAGTCTCTGTCCCATTCTGCCCCGGAGCAAGGTAGCCGACTGATTTTGAAGGCTTTCTCTCTCTTGTTGTCATTCCCGAAGGGAATCTGAGGTTGTCGCGCTGGAGCCGTTTGCTTATAGGTATAGAGGGCAGTCCTCCTGAGCGCAGCGAAGGATCTGTAGTCCGCTTGTGGCAGCACGGCACCTGCAGGAAACAGCTACGCCCTGTTTGCACGATCTGCGAATGCGTCCGAACCGCGACGCAATCCCGCTCCGTAGCCGCTTCTCCGTTGCAAGCAAAGGAGATTTCATCAGATGCGTTGTGCTGCGGCGGTCTCCTCGAGTCCCTCTTGGAGCGTATGCATGCGGAAGTTCGGAAGTTCGGCGTCCAGCCGCTCACTCCGCAAACCTGACTGCAGCGGACGCTTGGCCCGTTGCCCCAGGCTCTCTGTACTTACCCCGTCAATCTGATCGCCATCCAGTTCAAAGAACGCGGCAACCGCCCGCGCCAGCTCATAGCGGCTCAACAGCTCCGGCCCTGTGATGTGGAACATGCCCTTTGCCCCGGCGTGCGCCAACTGGAGCGCAGCCTGCGCCAGGTCTCGGTTAAATGTCGGCGTGGAGACCTGATCGGAGGGAACGCGCATGCGCTCCCCTGCCCGCAACTGTCGCTGCAGGGTGCTGATGAAGTTCTTGCCTGCCGCATCCGGCCCGTACACCCAGCTGGTACGCAGAACCAGTGCCTCCGGATACACCCGCAGCACTGCCCGCTCTCCCTCCAGCTTGCTCTCGCCATACACGCTCAGCGGGTTCGTTGGGTCGCTCTCCACGTAAGGCCCGGGCCGCTCCTCTGTTCCGTCGAAAACGTAATCTGTGGAAAAGTACACAAACGGAATGCCGTGCTGGCGTGCGTAGGAGGCCAGGGTGGAAGGTCCGTGCGCATTCGCCCGGTGGGCTTCTTCCGGCTTGTCTTCGCATCCGTCCACCCACGTCATTGCCCCCGAGCAGATCACCAGGTCAGGATGTGCGCCCTTCAGTGCCTCGTAGGCCGCTTCCGGGCTTCGCAGAGCCGCGAGGTCCAGGGTCAGCCAGCCCTCGCGAGGAACTCGGGCGCTCTTAAGCACTTGGTCCGCTCCGTCGGCTGCAAGCGCATCGCAAAGCTCTACCCCCACCTGCCCGGAGGCGCCTACGACCAAAGGTCGTGCCCACGTCTTGTTGCTCACTACTGCCTCCGAGTCCAGCTGGGTGCTTGTCTCGAATCCATAATACGCACCAGTTCCGGTTCAGTTGCGTGGTCCGCCCCGAAGTGGCCGTGGAGACCGCACTGCCCGGAAGCGCAGGCCGGCAGTTCTCTCGGGAAAATAGCGACTACGCTAGGATGTAGGGCAAAGGAGCTTGATGGCATCCGTTGAAGTAAACCAGATGCTCGCAGCCGCGGCGGCGGCCTGCGAGGACAAAAAGGCCGAGGACATCCGCATACTCGCACTCGATCCGGCGGAAAGCGGTCTTTCCGACTACTTCCTGATCTGCACCGGCACTAATGATCGCCAGA
>CAXTGN010000720.1:0-687 GCA_964243455.1 uncultured Acidobacteriaceae bacterium | reverse complement strand
CACCGATGAGATCGAAGCGCGCCTGAAGCGGGATTTCGCGACGTATCCGAATTCTGTGGAGGGCCGTCGTCAAGGAGAGTGGATCCTGATGGACTACGTGGACTTCATCGTCCACGTGTTTTTACCCGAAAAACGAGCCTTTTACGGGTTGGAGCGGCTGCGGAAATCGGCTACTACGCTGAGCGTGGACGAGCTTGACGGCGCAATCAAGTCAGCTATCAAGGCAAATCGCGCCGTGCCGGCCAAGTCCGCCGGGAAGACTGCCTCTAAGAAAGCGTCCAAGAAGGTTGTTGCCAAGAAGGTGAGCGCGAAGAAGACGGCTCCGAAGAAGACGGCTCCGAAGAAGGCTGCTGCGAAGAAGACCGTGGCGAAAAAGGTAGGGGCGAAGCGAACTTCCAAATAGCCTGAACCGCGCGCTGAGTACAGCCGCTCACCGTAGCCCCGCCGGAGCCGACGACACGATGCGGATCGAACTCGCGTACATCACACCCAGGCGACAGCGGCTGAAGTCAGGGGCTGCTCAGGCTCTGCTTGAGGAGTACGTGACGCGGACGGCGCGTTACGTGCCCACCCAGGCCTCCGCGTATGACTCCGAAGCAAGCCTCCTCCGGGCTCTCGACAAGGCCGCTGCGCGCGCGCCCGTTACCCTGGTAGTTCTGGACAGTCGCGGTGAAGCATTGACCTCGG
>CAXTGN010000719.1:487-2741 GCA_964243455.1 uncultured Acidobacteriaceae bacterium | reverse complement strand
GTGCGCCGATACTGCCGCAAGGAGGTCTACCATGCCCAGTGAAGAATCCCTCAGCTTCACCGAGGCCGACGTTGCCGATCACAAGCTGATCGTTTACTTCTCAGATGACACCTCCGTCACGTTCACCGTTGAAGAGTTGGCGGGATTGCATCCAGAACACGAGCGAACGCCCCAACTGCGGCAGCTAAGCGGAGCTTGGAGATCATGGGTCAGTTCGGAGCGCATGAATCAAACCGACCCCGGAGGCTCCTCTTTTGGAAATCATATCCAACTGTGACTTTACGGATGAGCTCGTCCCTCTCGACGGGATGCACTTCATCAATTGCAACTTGGAAGGTTGCACTCTGTCCTACGATGGTGGTGCCGTCATTTTTGAGCGGACACGGATTGTGGGTTGCGAGTACCTTTTTGGCGGCCCAGCGCAGCGAACCGCCGATCTACTGCGGGTGTTACGGGTGCTCGAACTTCCAGTGTGGGTGAATGTGCAAACCGAGGGGTATCTGCAGTAGCTGTCGCAGCTCCCTCTCCAAGAAGGTCACCCGACTTCACTGAGACAAACGGTCGGATCTAGCATGGCGTGTATCGACGTCAGCACGTCCTGCGGTCCTGAACCAGTAGTGCGGGACGCATAATCGCTTCTTTCTCCATCGATTTTCAGCACGGAGATGGTGGGAAACTCGTGCCGTAACCGTTTGTCTAGGGGCACCAATGATCCGCTAGACGTACGCCCAATAACGACCAAGTCGAACCTTTTCTCCGCGAGTTTTGCCATTGCGTCATCATCGGTATTCACGAACTCGACCTCATAGCCTCCTGTGCGAACCACGGCCACTCGACTGGTCTGAAGAGGGATATCGTGACTCACAACCAGGATGTTCTGCCGTAATTCGGTGTAGGACATAGTCCCGCCCATTGTCACAGCAGAGAACAGCCGGCGCAATACAACTTTTGGCAGGCCTGATCTGCTGTGAGGAGCTGTTGAACCCTCACAGAACTATTCAGCTGTTGGTGTGATTCCGCACGTCTTCAGCATGATGCCGCGCATCCCGATTACTGGTGAGGCCGCGAGAGGATGGCGGGCATGGGAGAAATGATCTGAGCGGGCGAGTGTCATACGCCGAAGGCTCCGAGTCATAAGCCTCTGATTTGATCGGCTTTCCAAACGCCCGCAGGTGTGCCACACGGAGAAAAAGGTCACGGCGCTCTGCGAGTAGCTGTTCTCAATCACGCCCGCCAACACGCAGAACAGCTGTGATTACGGTGGCTTGCTGATCGAGCTTAGCGATTTCTCTGTCGATCAACGCGGGATCGTGCTGTGAAAATTATCCTCGCAATTATTCAACATATCAATAGATCGAGCAGCTGCCACCCAGCGGGAAGTCGCAACCCAGACTGATGGCGACACGAACGGTGTTGACGCCTGAGGGGGTGTTTACATGCTTCTGACTCGCGAGCACTGGCGTATTTAGAAGTGGGCGCACGACACCGGCGCTATCTCGGCCCAGGCTCTTCGGCTCGAGTTTGACGGCGAACCGACCATCCTGACCTTCATCTTTGACGAGGTGGACGAGGCACGTCCAGACATTCACTCCATCTCGTGGGACATGTGTTTCGCTCAGTTCGATCTAATACAGCTCTCCATGGCCTGGGGTGAGGAGACACCGCGGTTCAGCATAGTGGAGGTAGAGGGCCGTTCAGCCTCAAACCTCATTCATTGAAGTTGCGCCGACGAGCGCTGGCCCGCTGCCTCAGGTGGGTATGAGCAGGAACCTCACGATCAGAACGTCACCCGCTGGATCTTTGACCCGATCTGTGCCGATGAAGAGCAATCTGCCTTCCAATCCGTAAAGTTCGGCTCGCACGTAGGCTCCCCGATTCGGTATCGGATGTGGCCAGACCCCTTCCTTGAGAATGCCTTCCGGCCCGCGGATGCTGAAATTAACTCGCTCATTCACTCGAGGAAGGTACCAGTCCCGGGTGGATCAACACGCTGGCAAGTTGGTGGGACGAAGCACGCGAGAGGGTTAGCCTTCCTGAGACTCGGTGTAATAGCTTTCACGTAACGCATCGCTCCACCGAGCTCCTCAACCGTTTCCATCCGATCCCGTCTTTGAGACTTGCGTGCCGCCTAAGAGCCTGAGAGCATGGCGCGTGTGTGGCCCACCGTTCTCAAACTTCTGCTCTATGTGTTTGGCGCCGCAGTGATCCTAGACACCGCTCTGGTCCTGCTAGTGTTTAGCTTCCACCTAAGAAG
>CAXTGN010000719.1:0-477 GCA_964243455.1 uncultured Acidobacteriaceae bacterium | reverse complement strand
TAAGAAGCCGCATCCGGCTATCTCGTAAGAGCGCACATTGCGCGGACGTTCGAGTTGTCGGTCCCGAGAGGCCGTCAGTAAAGTCCAGCTCAGCGTCCACGAACGTAGATCCCCGTTTCCAGCAGCGCGGCTAAGACCGGACCCATAATCCCAAGCGATAGAAGCAATATCAATCTCATGGGCGAGAGCATGACAGGTGCTCTAATCAACCCGCCAGATGCGTTTCGTAACCCTCGATAGAGTAGGGGAAGTTACCAGTCCGAGAGGTCCCGGTGGGAGTCCGGCCTCTCGGCGATTGCCGCCTCACGCGCAACAGCCATCCCAGCGGCCCTGGCCTCGACCTTGGTAGATCCGAAGCCGATTGCGCCCGCAAACTGCGGGACCTGAGCGACCCATCGCCCGTCCACTTCTCGTTCGAACTTGATTGTGACTTTCATCGTGTCCCCGACCACAGAACTGTGGCTATCCCGAAGGTAG
>CAXTGN010000718.1:1813-2748 GCA_964243455.1 uncultured Acidobacteriaceae bacterium | reverse complement strand
GCGGCGGGAAACCACGCGGTCGACATCTACATCGACGGCGGCCCTTCGGTCACGATGACTGCGGTGGTCTCGGCGCCTCTGACCGTCAGCATCCAGGTGCCGAGCCCGCTTGTGGCGGGCAACGTGACGTTCTCGGGCCAAGTCAGCTTGGCCGGCCATACCGTCGACTTGAACTGGGCCGGCGGCGGCACGCCAGGGCCAAATGATGCCGGATGGGTGACGGCAATCATCGCCGCCAATCTGTCGTTCACCTGCACTCTTTCAATCGGTCCGGCCGGGGTAGTGGAAACCCTCTGGTATCGGACCGACGGAGGGACGGCCCAGTCCTACTACTCGGGCGCTCCCATCGCGACGACGACCGGAGGCACTTCCGGCGGCTCTACAGGGACGTCCTCCGGCTCCTCCGGCGGCACCTCGTCGGGCGGTTCGAGCGGGTCCAGTGGATCGTCCGGGACTTCGAGCGTCCCGGTGCCGATCACCATCACCGTCACGGAGCCCAATCCGCTCTACACCGGCACGGTGGCCTTGTCCGGCACCCTCAATCCCAGCGGCCACACGATCGACTTCATCTGGCAGACAAGCGCAGCTGGGCTCCCTGTATCCAACGCGGCCTGGATCTCGGCACTCATCCAGGGGACGAACTTCACCGTCAGCCTGCCGATCACAGGAGCCAATCAGGCCGGGCTACTCTACTACCGCGTCGACAGCGGCGCGGCGGTCGCGTCCTGGACCGGGACGCCCGTCACGTCTCCGATTGTCTCCCTCCCGAGCCCCTATACCGGCAAGTACTGCTGGAACGCCCCAGGCAACCTCATCCAGGCCAATCACCAGTTCGAGCCGTTCAGCGCGCCGACCGACTACCGCTACACCTCGGACATCACCAACACGCGGCTGCTCGCCGGCAAGGGCGGCTACAGCGCCGCTCGGATGCAGGA
>CAXTGN010000718.1:0-1791 GCA_964243455.1 uncultured Acidobacteriaceae bacterium | reverse complement strand
GTCAATGCCAATGCCTATACCTACGATGCGGTCTGGGATCTCAGCTTCAAGTGGGTGCTCAAGGCGCAGTCCCGTGCCGGCGACACCACGATCCTCGACGTGTTCATGAGCCAGGGGCCGAACCTCGTCGGCGTCGGGGTCCCGTTCATCTTCTGGGTGCCGGATGCCAGCGTCGACCTCAATGCCGGCAGTCAGCTGCATGATCCTTCTTTCGCGCTTACCCCAAGCTTCAGTATTCCCTGCTACACGGAGCTGCAATTCGTCGATGCGGCGGTGGTGGCGCAGCTCGATGCGAACGGCAACCCGGTCAAGGACAGCAACGGCTACGCCCTGAACTACCACCGCTACGGCATGAAGATGCCGACCGGTGCCACCGTGCCGGTAGGAACCTCCTGGAGCAGTGCCGCAGCAGCCGCCAACCCGACCGGGGTCAAGACACTCGCAGCACGGCGCAACCGCTTCTACATGGACACCAACAAGACGCCGCCGAACCGCGTCAAGATGGTTTTCGACTATGCCTATTACCGGCTGATCCCGAACGGCTTCTGGTGGATGTGGGGCGGCAATCAGGCGGAGCCGACCTACCACGACATCATCAAGGAGTTCCAGGGCTTCGGCTTCACGCTGGCCGACGCGTTCCTGACCGGATGGCTGGAATACCTCGCCTACCGGTTCGTGCAGTTCCCGGACCCAAACAAGATCGGCATGGAGTTCGTCAACGAGCACGCCGAGGAGTGGAGCCGGCTGTTCGACACCTCTGGCCTGATCCCTGGCCCCGTGACCAGCACCTCGACAGTCATCACCGACCTCGGCATCAAGGCGATCACGTCGAACTGGTTCATCCCGAAGATGCGGGGGTTCCTGAACGGCTACCCGATGACGTTGTTCCTCGGAGCGCCGAGCTACTGCTCGTTTTCTTCCCTGCTGTCCGTATTCGACCTCGTGGTGCCGAACGACGGGCTGCCCTATGGTGGCAAGGCGCACAGCTACTCCTATTCGGCCTCGACCACGGATCCTTTCTCCACGGTTCTACCCGATCTGAACCATCCCGAGGCCACCCACTACAATTCCTACGGCGGCCCGATCGTCTACACACGAGGCGGACCCGACCCGGCTCATCCCAATGACCCCTGCAACGGCGCCTTCGCCGCCTACTATGCGACCGGCTTCCAGGTCATCGCCAAGCGCTGCGGCTTCGCGGTGATGGCCCTGACCGAGTGCGGCGACGATCCGTACACGGTGCCCAACACACAGCAGCGGGCGCGCGGTGCCGCGTGGCTGGCGTGGGGCCTTGGGCAAGCCGGCACCGAGCCTGGTCAGGTCACTGTCGCTCCGTTCTGGTGGTCCGAACCGGGCCTCGGACAGTCCTGCATGAACAACTACAAGCGGGATGGCGTAACGCTCGCGGTCAACTCCGACTACACCAACGGCCTTGCGCTGCAGCTCATCTTCCCGGCTTGGCGCGAGGAGGCCTCCGGTCAGGCCACCTCGGCACCGAAGCTCCTGACGGACCCCTACAGCACCGGCTACGTGGCGCCCGTCCTGGCCTGCCACGCTACCTTCAATGTCTCGTTGCCGACATATGAGGTTGACGTCCTGCAGAGCGGATCGAATGTGCCGACCGTCTGCTTCGGGGTAACCAGGGACTACACCCGCACCGTCACCTTTGCGCAGCCGACCGGTTTGCCGGCCGGGGTCACGGCCGCGTGGACAAAGGCTTCTTATGGACCCGCAGACTACGCGGCGACGCTCAGCGTCTTTAGCGCGCTGACGTTTACCGCCTCGGGCAGC
>CAXTGN010000717.1:0-2779 GCA_964243455.1 uncultured Acidobacteriaceae bacterium | reverse complement strand
GAGTGCCTTTGCGAGCGAAGCTGTAGATGGTTTCCCAGAGATGCCCTGCTTTGTCTGCGTAGCCAGTTCCTCTGCTTGCTAGTTGGCGGAGCAAGCGGCTGTTGCGATGAACACCAGATTCACCGGCGATTTGCAATGAGAAGCCGAAAAATTTGCTTCAAAGGCCGTACTCTGCGAACGTATGGCCTTTGGTCCCTTTCGTTCGCTCCAGACGCACCAGCGACGTGTCTTCACCGCCTGTTTTCTAGGGTGGACGCTGGATGCCTTTGATTTTTTCCTGCTGACCTTCTGTCTGGACTCCGTAGCCGCGACCTTTCACATCAGCCTGCCCACCGTTACTACGGCTATCTTCTGGACCCTGTGCATGCGTCCGGTCGGTGCGTTGCTGTTTGGCTGGTTGGCGGAACGGTACGGCCGCAGGCCTACGCTGATGGCCAACATCATCTGCTTCTCTGTTCTGGAACTGGCGTCCGCCTTTGCGCCTAGCTTCTCCCTTTTTCTGCTGAGCAGAGCGCTTTTTGGTATCGCCATGGGCGGCGAGTGGGGCGTGGGTGCCGCATTGGCGCTGGAATCGCTTCCCTCCAAAAACCGCGGCTTCTTCGCAGGCCTGCTACAGGAGGGCTATGCGGCGGGCAATCTGCTTGCTGCCGCCGTCTACGGGTTGGTCTTAACCCTGTACCACGGACAGGCGCTTGCACCGTGGCGCCTGCTCTTTGTCCTTGGTGCCCTACCCTCCCTGCTGGTCATCTATGTGCGAATGAAAGTGCGGGAATCCCCGGCCTGGGAAGCTCGGAGTGAAAGGAAGAAACGAAACGCTTCCCAGCGTTCCGCTTTTGCTGAATTAGGCAGACACCTTCCGACTTTCGCCGTGCTGGTTCTGCTGATGACGGGACTCAACTCCTTCAGCCACGGAACGCAGGACCTGTACCCGACATTCCTAAAGACAGTTCACAGGCTACCCCCGCGTGAAACGTCGCTGATTGCCATCGTCGCGACTGTGGGAGCACTGTTCGGCGGGCCTTCCTGGGGCGCATTGTCTGAACGTTGGGGACGACGGAGGGCCCTGGCAGCCTCTGCGCTCCTGGCGCTTCCCGTTGTGCCCCTCTGGATCTTCAGCCACTCCTTGATTCTGCTCGGACTGGGTGGCTTTCTCATGCAATTCATGGTTCAGGGCGCATGGGGCATCGTGCCCGCGCACCTCAATGAGCTGTCGCCGGCGCCTCTGCGTGCGCTGATGCCGGGGCTGGCATACCAGTTGGGCAATCTAATCTCGTCACGAAACGGAGTTCTTCAGGCCAAGTTCGCGCAGCGCTGGGCCGGCGGCAGCCTCGCACCTGTGATGGCATGGACGGTTGTGGGTGTAGGTGTCTTCGTGGCCGTAGTAGCGATGCTGGGGCGGGAGGCTCGCGGAGCAGACCTGATCGCCGAATGAAAGCTGGCCGGCACTCAGGGCCAGTCCGCAGAACCCCGGAGTTCTGGTCAGCGCTTTTCATGGCACGCTAGACGGTTTGCCTGGGGTTTGCTCCGCCGTCGGTTCCTCGTTACCCTTACAGGGTGAGCTTGCAGTCTCAGTACCGGTCCGATCTCTGTTGTTGTTGAGGCGTTTGCCTGCTGTTGCGTGGCCCGCTGAGCCCGCCCTCGAGAGCGTTCTTCCCTGGTTCTCTCACCCCTCTACTCGCGACTGGAGATTCCGTTTTGAGCACAGAAGCACCTGTCAACCCCATCCCGTCCACCCCAGTTGCTTCCGCCCCTGCGCCCAAGGAGACCAAGGCGCAGAAAGTGGAGCGTCTGAAGCGCGAGAAGAACCCCTGGGAAGCTTGGGAGGAGGTCCAGCAATTTGCGCGCGAAGGGCGCGAGGCCGTACTTCCGGAATGGGCAGGAACCTATTTCAAATGGTGGGGAATTTACACGCAGGGTGACGGCGTTGGAGCCACCGGCGGTGTGGGCGGTGAAGGCAAGGCCAGTGAGTACTTTATGCTGCGCATCGGCATCCCGAACGGCCTCCTGACCTCGCACCAGGCGCGCATTATCGGGGACATTGCCGCCAAACATGGGCGCGGCCTGGCCGACGTGACGACGCGCCAGAATATCCAGCTCCATTGGTTGACCATCCAGTCTTTGCCGGAAGTCGTGGATGCGCTTACCGAGATCGGCTTAAGTCCCAAGGGTGCCTGCGGCGATGTTGTCAGAAATGTGACAGGCTGCCCACTCGCCGGGATCGATCACGAGGAAATCCTTGATGCCTCGCCGCTCGCGGTAGAGATCGCTCAGGTCCTGACCGCGAACCCGGACTTCGTCAATCTGCCCCGTAAATTCAAGATCTCCGTCACAGGCTGCCCGATCTGGTGCTCCTACCCGGAGATCAACGATGTGGGCCTGACCGGTCTGAAGCGGGTGAAGGGCGGGCAGGAGGAGGTCGGCTACAGCATTCGGGTCGGCGGTGGTCTCTCCACGGAGCCGCACATGGCGGTGCGGCTGAATGCCTTCGTTCCGCAGGACAGGGCGCTGGCCATCGTGACCGCCGTGTGCGAGATCTTCCGTGAGCAGCAGGAGCTCCGCGAGAACCGTACGCGGGCCCGGTTGAAGTACCTCTTCATGCGGCATGGCTGGACGGCGGAGACCATGCTCGCCGCGGTGGAAGAGAAGATTGGGTTCAAGCTGGACCCCTGCGAAGAAGGACCGATCGCGGATGATCTCTATCGTGATCACGTAGGGGTGCGTCGACAGAAGCAGGAAGGGCTCAGTTCTGTAGGGGCAACGGTGTTGCGCGGCCGACTGA
>CAXTGN010000716.1:0-2781 GCA_964243455.1 uncultured Acidobacteriaceae bacterium | reverse complement strand
GCGCCGCCTGATACGAACAGGTCGGTCTGACCGAGTAGCCCGGCGATCGCACCGCCCACCAGTGCGCGGGCGTGACGGATCGAGCTGATGTCGCTGTCGTCCAACATGATATGACGCCGGCCCCGGATCATGCCGTTGCGCGACGGCTCCGCCTTGACGAGGACCGCGCAGATCCGGGCGGCATCGGACGGGTCGACCTGCCGCGAGGTCGGGATTTGCAGGTCCTCCAGCACGGTCTGCACCGCCGTCGCGCATTACCGCATGTGCAATCTTCAGGTCGCCACTCCACAGCGCGCTGTTGCCAAGCACCACGATCTCGTTGCACATCAACTCGATTCCGGCCGACGTGCTCGCCCGTCCGGACCATAATGAAGCGTCAGTTCCGATTGCCAGCTCGCTCAGCGCCTTCAGGTCGATCTCGCCGAGCGCCCCGGCGACACCGAGCGCGGAGGCACCGCGTGAGTAGGCCATCGACTTGTAGGTCTCCGCGGTCACCACCGTCTGTCCGCGTCGTGCGGCATCGGAAACCCGCAGGCTCGTCAGGAGCGGGCACTTGACCTGGACGTAATGCACATCGGCCGCGTCCTCGATCCGGGCAGATGTCATGGCGCGTCGCACCGCGGCCGCGGTCTCCTCGACCTGTTCGTGCCGTCCGATCTCTTCGGGGAGGAAATCGCGTGTGAACGCCCTGCCGATCGCGAGGGCGGAGGTGCCCTCGGGGGGCAAAAACGCAAGATCGACTGAAAACACCAGAAAATGCGGCGACAAGCCGCCCTCGGTGCCGCCCGACATCACCAGGGCGATACGGGAGGACACCGCGTCAACGCTGCATCCCAGCCTCTCCGAGAGCAGGAGCTGCAGCGTGTTCACCGCATAGGAGCGGGTGAAGTCGTTGACGCCGCCGTTACCCTCTGTCTTGCCGAGGATCGCGACGACTGCTTCAGGTGCAACACCTCCCTCGTCGAACAACCGCCGGATGGCGGAGACATCGCCGGGATGCTCCATCGTCAGGCGATCGACCCGGCATCGCCGTGGCTCCGACGCGGCAGCCATCATCGCATGTTCCCTGCTCAGTTGAAGCCGGTGCGACGGTAGTGCGCTGACTACAAGGGAATAGCGCTCAAAAGCGTGCGCAGTGGTCGCATTTTTGCTTCAGTCCATCCACTCCCGGAAGCAGTCGGCAGGGACGGAAGGAGGCGGGAATGGATCGGGAGATTTCTGGCCGCATGGGTTTCCAGGCGCGCTCGAGGTCGTTCGCGTATTTCGAGGCCGTGGCGCAGCACGGCTCGATGCGCAAGGCCGCCTCCACGATGAATGTCGCGTCCTCTGCCCTGAACCGCAAGATCCTCGATCTGGAGGCGGACCTGGGTGTATTGTTGTTCGAACGGTTGCCGCGCGGCGTGCGGATGACCAGCTCGGGGGAGATGCTGCTCAGCCACGTGCAGCGGACCGCGCGCGATCTGGAAATGACCTGCGGGCAGATCGAGGACCTGCGCGGCCTGCGCCGAGGTCATATACGATTGGCGGTGGTCGAGGCGGCGCAGCGCGTGGTCGCCAAGCTGATCGTCGCGTCGCAGAAGACGCATCCGCGCGTCACCTTCGACTACCGCATCATGGGCAGCCATGCGGTCGTGCGCGAAGAGGTGGATATCGGTTATGCCTTCAATCCGCGTGCGGACGCTTCCTTCATCGCGGTAGCCGAGCGCGTGAAGTCGCTGCATGCCTTCGTGGCGCGGGACCATCCGCTCAGCGACCGCAAGCAGTTGCGGCTGAGCGACTGCTCGAGCTTTCCGGTGCTGTTTGGAGACACCAGCCTCGGCGGAAGACATCTGCTCGACGCCGCCGCCGAGGATGCGTCACTCTCGCTGCGCCCAGGAGTGACTGCCAATTCGATCGAGGTGCTGAAGGTAATCGCGAGTAAAAGCCAGGGTATCTGCTTCCAACTCAATATCGACGCCGAGGAAGAGCTGGGGCTGATCGCCATCCCTCTCTCCGACCACCGGCTGCGCGGTCGGCTGGTGATCGGGGTCAAGAAGAAACGCCAGCTGCCGGGCGCTGCCGCAGTGTTTCTCGAACGCATGAAGGCCGATCTCGAACAGCACGGCGACGGTTGAGCTAGTCAGTCGGAGCCTGAGTGGTGCAAAAAGACGGACGCTGGCGGCACAAATCGCTGCTTGCCGAGGCGTGCTGTCAGGGTCTTACGTCCGTGCTAATGGCTCGAAGGCGACGCGGCGTTCTCGTCAGGGAGACAGCATCCATGCCTCTACTCCCGAGACGCGGCATCGCGTCGCTGGTCATCCTCTCGGCAGCCCTTGCGATGAGCCCACCTGCCGGCGCCGCGACCGACAAGGCGGCGATGCTGTTTCCCGGCAGCATCAACGACCAGAGCTGGAATGCGTCCGGCTATGCCGGATTGACGAAGATCAAAGCGCTCGGCTTCGACGTCGCATTTTCCGAGAACGTCGGCGCTGCCGATCATGTTGACGCCATGCGCGACTACGGCCGACAGGGCTACAGCCTGATCATTGGACATTCCGGCCGATTCCTGACCGCAGCCGAACGAGTGGGACGGGAATTTCCCAAGACACAGTTCATCGTCGGTGCGGGCTCACGCGGCTACGGTGCGAACGTCATGTCGATCGACGTCAACAACCGACATTTCGGTTGCCTGATCGGTGTGCTCGCAGCCGGCATGAGCCGCTCCGGTCATATCGGCGGCGTCATCGGACTGGAGGGACTACCGACCACGAGCGACGAGGTTGGGAGTTTCCGTGTCTGCGC
>CAXTGN010000715.1:0-2797 GCA_964243455.1 uncultured Acidobacteriaceae bacterium | reverse complement strand
TTCGCCGCGCTGCGTCATCCCCGCAAGCGGCTGCTCCTAGCAGGCGCAATCCAGCCGGAAATACGCCCTCTGCTTGACCGCCTCCCGATGCAGCATGTCGAATTCGTCGGCTCTCTTCCGCAGCACCAACTCGCCAGCCTCATGAGCCGTAGCCATCTTCTGGTCCTGCCCTCCATTGAGGAGGGGCTTGCGCTCGTGCAGGCGCAGGCGCTCGCCTGCGGCTGTCCTGTGCTCTGCTCAGAGGCCACGGGCGGCGAAGATCTCTTTACTGACGGCAAGGAAGGATTCATCGTGCCCCTGCGCGACCCTGCGGCGCTGGCATCACGGATGCAGTTGCTCGCCGACGATCCAGACCTGCAGCGCGCCATGAGGGCGGCTGCCCTGCAATGCGTTCAGGGCATCGGCGGCTGGCGTCAGTACGGCGATCGCTGGGAGGCCCTGCTGACCAGCCTTCTTGCACCTCAGGCCCGCTAACAGCCGCCCCCGACAAAGTGCACCACTTCGATCCTGTCGCCGACCTGCACCGGTTGCGCGGACCAGCCCGTGCGCGGGGCAAGCTCTCCGTTCAGCTCCACCGCGATCCGATCGGGGCGCAACTCCAGCTTGCTCAGGACCGCATCCAGGGTGGCTGGCGGATGCAGCCCTTCCAGCACCCGCTCTCGTCCGTTGATCGTTACTTTGAACTCATTCACCGCTTCAGGGTAGCAACCCTGAATGCCTTATGTGCCGCCTCTTCTTAGGGGCCACAGAAGCTCCATCGGCCCACGCCCGCCGCCGACGCCGGGAGCAAACCGCAGCGCACCTTCGACATATCGCTTGGCAGCACGGGCAGCCTCAACGGGGGACGCCCCAAGCACCAGCTGCGACAGCAGCGCGGACGAGAACGCACACCCTGTGCCATGGGTCGAACTCGTCTCCATACGATTGCCGGGGAGTGTCTCTGTCGTTCCGTTCTGCAGTAGAACGAGATCGAAGGGAGCGCTCTGATCCCCTCCCGTCACAACCACGCCAAGCTGCGGGTGTCGCGCCATCAGAGCTCGCCCGGCCGTCTCCGCGCAGTCCAGGCTTTTTATAGCCATCTCCGAGAGCACCGCCAGCTCTGCCCAGTTCGGCGTAATCCAGTCGACCAGGGGCAGAAGCTCCTTTCGAAACAGATCCAAGCCGGCATCCGGATACAGCGTCCGCCCCGAACTGGAGCGCAGCACTGGGTCCAGCACCACGACTCGTCCGCGCGACTTCGAGGCATCTCTCTTTACCCGCAAGAACGCCGCCGTCACACCGGCAAGCTCCGCCGTTGCCAGCATCCCGATCTTGATGCCCTGCGGCGGCAGATCCTCGTCCAGGCGTGTCAGCGTTTCGCGGAACAGCTCGGATGCTACGGCCCCCCAGCCAAAGACACCCATTGTCGTCTGCACCGTAAGCGCCGTAATCGCTGAGCAACCGAAGAGCCCGAAAGCGGCAAAGGTCATCAGGTCTGCCGTCACGCCGGCTCCGCTGGACGGGTCGAAACCAGCCACAGACCAGACGATCTGGCCTCTCGGGGTCTGCCACAATGGTGATAGGTCCTCTTCGCGCTCTGAAATCGCGTGCTCCGGTTTTTCACCCTGCATTTCCGATTCCGAGGCCACTTTTCACCCGTCCTCTACCATAGCTCAAACCTACAACGCAAGTTCGGGTTCTACTTACAAGTCGTTGTGGATCATTGACTTACGGGCTTCAAATCGAGACAATTGGATTGTGAAGAAATTCCTACGAAAGAGTCTGCGCCACCTCCGCAGATCCATCCAGGCAGGACGCAAGCCAACCAGCCTCCTCCTCGCCTTTGCCGTCTCCGCCTCCGTGCTGGCGAGTCCTCCCTCGAAACCAAGTGCCACGCAGTCCGGCTCCAGGTCGCATCGCTGGTTCCAGATCGGCAAGGCTTCCTGGTACGGCCAGGGCTTTCAGGGCAAGCGCACCGCAACAGGGGAGCGTTTCGATATGAACGCCCTCACCTGTGCGCACCGGACCCTGCCGCTCGGGAGCTGGTTGCGCGTGACGAATCTCGTCAACAAGCGCTCAACCTTTGTTCGCGTGAACGACCGCGGCCCGTACAGGAGCGGGGCGATCGTCGATCTCTCCTATGCCGCCGCGCAGCGCGTAGGTCTGTTGGGCAAAGCTGCCGTCCGCGTGGAAGCCGTAAGTGCCGACGATCCCGAACTCGCGCACGCCCTGATGGCCCAGATCTCCGCTTCCGAACAACCGCTCGCAACCCACTAGGACGTGGCCCGCTCCGAAACAGAAAAGCCTGCCTTTCGGCAGACTTTTCTGTTTTGCGTCTTCCGGAAAACTAAAGCTTTTCGAAGAAGTCGCAGGTGGAGCAGGAGATGTACACCCCGCCCGGAACACCACGCTCCCGGTCCTTTACACGCTTCACAATGCGTGTCGGTTTCGAGCACTTCGGGCAATCTGTACTCTTCTGCGTGTCCATGACCTTCTTGCGGTCACCAGTCTTGGCGATCTTTGCCATCTTCGGTCCCTCTCACAATCGAATCGCCGCTTCCGGAACGAGGCTGAGCTCCCCTGTGATGTCAGGCGCTCTGGCGGCTCTCGAAAGAACGCACGAAGGCCGAGCCCGGAAAGGCTCTTTATCCAAGTGTACACCCCGGCCTACGTGACTGTGATGTTGGCATGTCCACTAGTTCGCTGAAGCAAGGTGGTCGTTCGGTGACGTCGAAGGCGGCGCCGTCGGCCGGACCGGCGGCGAGGCATCCTTCGGCACAACGACCTTCCCCAGACCGGGCGTGCCAACCTGTTCCTC
>CAXTGN010000714.1:0-2806 GCA_964243455.1 uncultured Acidobacteriaceae bacterium | reverse complement strand
GCCATCGCTGTCGGCGTGGCCGCCGCAACTGTCGTGTGCGTGACCTGGGCAAACCGGTCCACATACGCCAAAATGGCATACCCGCCCGAGCTGATGTTCGACGCCAGGGACATCTGGTTTACCTGCGCCGACCGCGCCAAAAACGTCGTCAGCAGCGCCGTCCCAGCCGAACCACCCATGTTGCGCGCGAAGTTCGACAGCGATGAGATCTGGTTGCTCTTGTCCCGCGGCACGCCCACGTAGTTCAGCGTGCTGATCGGGATAAAGATGAACGGCAGACCAATCACCTGCAGCGCGCGCCAGAGCGTCACCGTACCGAACGAGCTGTACAGGTCAAGCCGCGTGAGGTTATACAGACCAAAAGCCACGGAGATGTACCCCAGCATCACCATCAGCCGCGGATCGCCCTTGCCCAGCGTGCGCCCGGCCACGGCCATCATCACCATCATGACGAAGCCGGCAGGCGAAAGCACCATCCCGGCGCGCTCCGCCGTATAGCCCAGCAGCGCCTGAAGGTACTGGGGAATCAGCACTGTGGAGCCAAACAGCACCATGCCCAGGATGAGCTGCAGAAAGACTGCCGTTCCAAAGTTCCGGTTCTTGAGCAGCTTGAGATCCACAATGGGATCTTTGTGATGCCACTCCCAGAAGACAAAGAACACCAGCGTGCACGCCGCGAACACGGCCGTGGTCTGGATCATCCCCGAGCCGAACCAGTCCTTTTCCTGGCCCTTGTCGAGCGTGAACTCCAGTAGTCCCACTCCCAAAGCCACGGAAGCCAGGCCAATAAAGTCCACCGGATCCCGCCGTTTGGTGCGGGCCTGGATCTCCGGCGGATCTTCCACCATGCGGTTCGAGAGATACAGCGAAATCAGCCCAATGGGCAGGTTGATAAAGAAAATCCAGTGCCAGTTGTAGTTGTCCGTGATCCATCCACCCAGCGTGGGCCCGATCGCCGGCGCGACCACCACGGCCATGCCATACAACGCGAAAGCCTGCCCGCGTTTCTCGATCGGAAAGGTGTCGGCAAGGATCGCCTGCTCGCTGGGAGCCAGCCCACCGCCGCCAAGCCCCTGCAGAATGCGCGCCAGGATGAGGAACGGCAGTGTCGGAGCCAGACCGCACAGCAACGAGCAGATCGTAAACATCGCCACGCACGTCATGTAAAAACGCTTGCGCCCGATGCGGTTCGAGATCCAACCCGAGATCGGCAGAATGATCGCGGAGGCGACCAGGTAGCTGGTCAGCACCCACGTCGCTTCCTCCTGAGACGCACCCACCGAGCCGGCAATATGCGGCAGCGCCACATTTGCAATGGAGGTGTCCAGCACCTCCATGAACGTGGCCAGCGTGACCGTCAGGGCGATCAGCCAGGGATTATGTTTCGGCTTCCAAACAGCTTCCGGCATATCAGGGTACTGAGATAGAGTATCAGCAGGCTGATATGGATTCAGAACCTCACAGCGGCACGAAAGTGTCAGACGCTCGTCGTATTAGTGAGCTCATGCGCGACCTGATGAACGTCTTCCGCGCCCGCTTTGAGGACGAATTCCGCAGCGCCGGCGTCACCCTGGCACAGCTGCGCCTGCTCAAGGCCGTAGAGCAACAGCACGACGGCAGCGCGGCAAGCCTCGCGCGCTTCTGCCACGTCACGCCGCAGACCCTGCACGCCATGCTGACCCGTGCCGCTCGCGAGGGCTGGATCACCCGCGGCAACTCCGACCGCAATCACCGCTTCGTGACCGCCGCTCTGACGCCCGAGGGAAAGGCCCTCCTGCAACACGGCATCGAGCTCAAGGAGCGCACTGAAGCCGAGCTTTGGCGCGGTGTACCGCCGGAGGCAGTGCATGCCGTTCGCCAAACCCTGGAGCTTGGGTTGCGCAACCTCGAAGGCACTGCCGACGTGCCGCAGGAAACCGCTCAGCATCCAAACCCTTGATGTCGTTCACATTTTTAACCGCCGCGTGGCGCAAGCTCATCATGGCGCAGTACGAAGTCTCGCCGGACATACTGCAGCGCAGGCTGCCACCCGGGCTGGAGCTGGACCTCTACCACGGACACTGCTATGTCTCGCTTGTCGGCTTCCTCTTCGACCAGGTGCGCATCCTCGGGCTGCCGATCCCCTTCCATACACAGTTTGAAGAGGTCAACCTCCGCTACTACGTGCGCCGCCCCATGCCGGACGGCTCGTCACGGCGTGGCGTCGTCTTCCTCAGCGAGATCGTCCCCAAGCCGGCCATCACGCTCGTAGCCCGCACGCTTTACGGTGAGGCCTACTTCACCGCGCCCACGCGGCACTCCTGGAAGATCGCCGGCCTGCCCTTCGGCACAAAACCGGCCAAGGGCGGCCGCCTGCGTGCCCGCCGGCACTTTCGCGACCTGAAAGCCGCCTTACCCGCACCGCCGCATGAGGCCGTCGCCTGGCAGAGATCGCAGTCCCAGATCGAATACGAGTGGAAGCACCGCGGTCTTTGGCAACGGATCGGGGTCCGCGCCGAAAATCACCTCGATCCCATCGAGCCCGGCTCCATGGACGAGTTCATCACCGAGCACTACTGTGGCTACGCCCCGGACCGCGGCGGCAAAACTACTGAGTATGCCGTGGGGCATCGCCGTTGGGAGGTCTACCCCGTCCGCGAGCACCGGATCGCCTGTGACTTCGGCTCGCTCTACGGCCCGGACTTCGCGAACCTGACCGGGCGCACGCCAGACCATGTGCTGCTGGCGGAAGGCGCGCCCGTCAGTATCCGTTGGGGCGGCCGCATCGCCTGAGCTGCGGGCCTGGGGACCTCACTTCCTGTAGATC
>CAXTGN010000713.1:0-2808 GCA_964243455.1 uncultured Acidobacteriaceae bacterium | reverse complement strand
AAGAAGAGGACCTGAGTGTAGAGCAGCGTCAGGCTTGGAAGTTGCGCCTAGCGCTGCAGCGTGAGGGCGATCTCGTGGGTGGGGATGGCACCCTCGCGCAGGATGCTCCAGGTGTTGCCGCCGCCCGACAGGTCGACGATGGTGGTGGCGACGGTTCGGGCGGTGGGGCCGCCATCGACGATGAGGGGGATCTGGTCGCCGAGCTGGTCGCGCACGCAGCCGGCCCAGCTGCACTCGGGCATACCGCGGAGGTTGGCGCTGGTGGCGGTGATCGGCAGGCCGAGCTTTTCGACCACGGCGCGACAGATGGGGGCTTCTGGGACGCGCAGAGCGACGTTGCCGGTGCTGGCGGTGACGCGCAAGGGGAGCTTGCTGCCGGCGCGGACGATGATCGTCAGCGGACCGGGCCAGAAGCGCTCCGCGAGCTTATCGAAGCCGGCGTCGATGCCGCGGGCGAGTTCGTAGGCCTGCGAGACATCAGCGATCAGCAGCGAGAGCGGCTTGTGGCGCGCACGGGTTTTCAGGTCGTAGATCCGGTCCACCGCGCGGAGATTGACCGGGTCGACGGCAAGACCGTAGAAGGTATCGGTCGGCAGGGCGACGACGTTGCCCTCATCGAGCATTTGAGCGACCCGGGCGATGTGTTCCGGTTCCGGCTCGTCCGGATGTATGCGAAGCAGCTCTGCGTCCAACGTGTCGTGGCTCTCCTGTTTCAAGAAGGGTATCGCATGCAGGAGGGTGGGGCGAGTGGTGCCGGGTAGACTGGGGCGTATGCGCCTGCCACCGCCCATTACGAGCCGAACGAATGCCCGGGTGAAGGCGTTGCGCGCGGCCTTTGGTGGACGGGCTGCGCGGCCTGGAGAGATGACGGCTCTGGAAGGGGAACACCTGCTGGCGGAGGCTGCGAGGGCAGGGCTCCCCGTACAGACGCTGTATGTGCGTGAGGGCAGCCAAGCGCTGTTGGAGGCGCCCTGGGCTGGTGCCTTGCAGGCCGAAACGGTCCTTCTTAGTCGTGAAGTCTTCGATTCGGTCGTGGACACAGCGACACCGCAGGGGATAGCCGGGATGGTGGCAATACCCTCGGTGAGCCGGTCCGGTCTGGAGAACGCAGGAGCGGTGCTGCTGCTGGAGAACGTGCAGGACCCCGGCAATGTGGGAACCCTGATTCGCTCGGCGGCAGCGTTCGGGGCGCTGGAGGTTTTGCTGGTGGGCGAGTGCGCCAATCCATGGTCACCCAAGGTGCTGCGTTCTTCGGCGGGTGCCGTGTTTCAGATGCCTGTGCAGAGGCTGGACCTGCGGGAGGCGTTGGCGTCCGTGCGTGGGCAGCGCTGTGTCTATGCTGCCGTGGTGAGCGGCGATGGAGCTGTTGCCTCCACGGAGGCGAACCTGGAGCGGGCTGTGCTGATGATTGGCAGCGAAGGGCGCGGATTGTCGCCGGAGGCTCTCGCCCTGGCGGATCAACGCGTGACAATCCCGTGCCGGATCGAGTCGTTGAATGCGGCTGTGGCTGGATCGATTCTGCTGTATGAGTGCTTCCGGCAGGCGCAGGCAGGCAAGGCATGAGCTTGTTCGACACCTCGCCCATGCAGGGTGAAGCCTCGGGTTTACCGCGGACGGCGCCGCTGGCAGAGCGTATGCGGCCGCGGTCGCTGGAGGAGTTCTATGGGCAGGAGCACCTGCTGGGGCCGGGCAAGCCGTTGCAGTTGCAGATTGAGCGCGATGATTCTGCTTCGCTGATCTTCTGGGGACCGCCGGGGGTGGGCAAGACGACGCTGGCGAAGATCATTGCGCGCTCAACGCAGGCGAGCTTTATTGAGTTTTCCGCGGTGTTGAGCGGGATCAAAGAGATCAAGCAGGTGATGGTGGACGCGGAGAAGGCGGCCAGCTTTGGATCGCGCACCGTGCTCTTTGTGGATGAGATCCATCGCTTCAACAAGGCGCAGCAGGATGCGTTTCTGCCCTATGTGGAGCGTGGGTCAATTCGGCTGATCGGCGCGACTACGGAGAATCCGTCGTTCGAGATCAACGCGGCGCTGCTGAGCCGATGCCGGGTGTACACGTTGCGTGGGTTGGAGGCGAGAGACATTTTGGCTCTGCTGGAACGCGCGCTGACCGACGCGGAGCGCGGCCTGGGCAAGCACCAGCTAGACGCCGACCCCCAGGCGTTGGAGGCCATTGCGAGCTATGCCTCTGGCGATGCGCGATCGTCGCTGAATGCGTTGGAGGTAGCCGCACAGCTGGCCGCGGGGCGCAGTGAGCACACGATTACACGGGAGCTTGCGGCCGAGGCGTTGCAGCAGCGCGTGCTGCTGTACGACAAGAAGGGCGAGCAGCACTATGACCTGATCTCGGCGCTGCACAAGAGCGTGCGGAACTCGGATGCCGATGCGGCGCTGTACTGGCTGGGGCGCATGCTGAAGGCCGGCGAGGACGCGATGTATGTGGCGCGGCGCGTGGTGCGGATGGCCGTGGAGGATATCGGGCTAGCTGCGCCGGAGGCGTTGAACCTCTGCCTGAGTGCGCGGGAAGCCATGCACTTTCTGGGATCGCCGGAGGGCGACCTGGCGCTGGCGCAGGCGGTGGTATACCTGTCGCTCGCGCCGAAGTCGAACGCCGTGTATACGGCCTATGCCGAGGTGATGGCGGACATCGAGAAAAAGCCCGCTGAGCCAGTGCCGCTGCACCTTCGCAATGCGCCGACAAGGCTGATGAAGGAGCTTGACTACGGCAAGGGCTACCAGTATGCCCATGATGTGGAGGGCAAGGTGGCCGCGATGGATTGCCTGCCGCCATCGCTGGCAGGTCGGC
>CAXTGN010000712.1:0-2809 GCA_964243455.1 uncultured Acidobacteriaceae bacterium | reverse complement strand
AAGGTGTCGCCCGCATCGGGGATGCCTTCCAGACCAAGGATCTCGACGGGGGTCGACGGTCCAGCCTCGGTGATCGGACGCCCACGATCGTCAAACATGGCGCGGATCTTGCCGAAGGTGTTACCGACGATGTAGCTGTCGCCAGTACGCAGGGTTCCGTTCTGCACCAGGATGGACGCCACCGCACCGCGGCCGCGATCCAGCTTGGCCTCGATGACGGTACCCACCGCCGGACGCTCCGGGGTCGCCTTCTGCTCGTTCACATCGGCAACCAGGCAGATCATTTCTTCGAGCTGATCCAGGTTCTGGCGCTTCTTCGCCGACACCATCACGAACTCGGTGTCGCCGCCCATGGACGTCGACTGCACGCCACGCCCAGCGAGCTGGGTCATCACGCGGGTCGGATCGGCCTCGGGCTTGTCGATCTTGTTCACCGCCACAATGATCGGCACCTTCGCCGCTCTCGCGTGATCGATGGCTTCAATCGTCTGCGGCATGACGCCGTCATCCGCCGCCACCACAATCACAACGATGTCGGTGATCTTCGCGCCGCGTGCACGCATGCGGGTGAAGGCCTCGTGACCCGGTGTATCCAGGAACACGATCTCGCGGCCAAATGCCGGGGAATCGGGTTTGGATACGTGCACCTTGTACGCACCGATGTGCTGCGTGATGCCACCGGCCTCGCCGCCCGCCACGTCCGTGGAACGGATCGCGTCCAGCAGGGAAGTCTTGCCGTGGTCGACGTGACCCATCACCGTGACCACCGGCGAACGCACCACCTCAACCATGTTCGAGGTGTCTTCCAGCAGACCCTCGATGGCCTCGTTCTCCAGCTGCTCTTCCACGGTGATGATCTGGGCATCGGCGCCAAAGGCACGCGCGACATCCTTGACCAGCTCCGAGTCGAGCGACTGGTTCACCGTGACCATCACGCCCCGCAGAAGCAGGGTGGCGATGAGGTCCTTGCCGCGCACATCAAGCTTCTCGGCAAGATCCTTGACCGAGATACCTTCCGTCACCGTAATGGTCTTGGTGATCGGCACCTCTCCCATGGGGATCTGGGCGGCACCCATACGCGGGTTGTAGCCCTTGATGGCTACTTCCTTGTTCTTCTCGTACCGTGGCGCGCCTCCGCCTGGACGGCGGGTATTGCGCGCTGGACGCCCAGGGGCCGGAGCCCCTTCGGTCGGCGGCAACAGACCGCCAGGTCCTCCGCCCATCCCCGGTCGGGCACCAAAGCCCGGACGCGCACCGAAACCAGGACGCGCCCCAAACCCAGGGCGTGCACCCGGTCCGCCGGGTCCACCCGGGCCACCACCAGGTCCACCCGGGAAGGTGCGGGTCGGATGCATGGGACGGCGTGCGCCGGGAGCCATCCCGGGACGTCCCGCAGGCCCCCCAGCAAAGCCAGGGCCTCCGGGTCCGCCTGGTCCACCGGGGCCTCCCGGCCCACCTGGACCTCCAGGTCCAGCAGGGCGGGGCCGTTCAAAGATGGGCCGGCGGGCCGCTTGCGCCGCACCGGGTGCTGCTGTGTAGGTAGGCCGGGGGCCAGTTTGTGGCATCACCACACGGCGAACCGGAGCCACTGGAGCCACTGGTGCGGCGGAAGCTGCCGCTGACTGCATTTCGGCCGGTGCGGGTGGGGGCGCCGGAACGGCCAGCGCAGCCTGTGCCGCCGGCGGGGCAGCCACAACAGGACGAGCCACAGGCGAACCCGCTGGCGCTTGCGCCGGGGCAGCATTGGCCGGTGGCCGAGCTACCACGGGTCCCTGGACCGGCCGGCTTGCGATGGCCGGGGGCGGCGTGATCAGCTGCGGAGCCTGCCGAGGTTGCGGCATCACGATACGACGTACCGGCATAGGCGGTGCTGGGGCAGCCGCCGGAGCCGGGGGCGCAGCCTGAACCACAGGTGCGGCCGCCGGCGCGGGCGATGGCACAACAACCGGGGCCGCGGTCGAAACGGGAGCAGGGGAGGGAGCAGGAGCGGGTACCACGGCGGCAGGTGGCCGCGCTTGCGGCATCACGACCGTCCCGGTCCGCGTCACGCCCACCGAAGGCGGGGGTCCGCCTGGACGCGACGCGCCCTGCGCAGGTGCGAACACAGGACGTTGCCCAAGGGGTGTCGCTCCTGGCGCATTGGCCGCAGGACGCGACGACGCCGGCGCCACCGTAATGGCTGGACGCTGGCTTGGAGGGATCGCCACACTTGGCGTAGGACGAGAGGGAGGCGTGCTGCGCGCCGTAGCCTCGGCCTGTTTGCGCTCCAGAATGGCCTTCAGTGCATCACCGGGCTTGGAGACATGCGACAGGTTGAAGCCTGGCCCGTTGACTCCAGCCGGCGGACGGGAGTTGCCGCCCGAAGGCCGTGTGCCGCGCGTCAGATGACCGCGCACCTTCTCCGCTTCATCCTCTTCGATGGAGCTGGAATGCGTCTTCTTTTCGGTGACGCCCACCGCGGTCAGAGCGTCCAGAATGGATCTGCTCTTTACCTCTAACTCTCTTGCGAGATCGTTAATGCGAACTTTGCTCATCCGGTCCTTTTTTGAATTCCCTCGGCGCATCTAGCTGGTCATATCAGCCCCATTCGTGTTCGGGATAGAAGTTGGTCCAAGGGTATTATCCCTCGAAATTGGAAAATTGCCAGCCCCTCTCCGCGAACGCTGCCTGTGCGCTCCAGCGAAGAGGGGCTGCTCTTTGAACGTTACGACAAACTTTCCCGTCCGGGCGCTTATCTGCGATCGTGCCCGTCCGAGTCGATTCCTTCGTCTGAAAAGTCCTGAGCCTCGTCCACCAGGCGATCCATCGA
>CAXTGN010000711.1:0-2814 GCA_964243455.1 uncultured Acidobacteriaceae bacterium | reverse complement strand
GTATTTCCGCTGTTAGAGCACAGACCTGAACATGCACCATCCTAGAAAGGAACGTAACTATGGCTTCCAATAACATCGAAGTCGAACTACCCTCCGGCGAGAAGATGCCAGCCTACTTTGCCAAGGGGCAAGGGACCGAACCGTCACCAAGCGTCGTGATCCTGCAGGAGATATTCGGCGTCAACGCAAACATTCGCGCTATCGCTGATGATTATGCCGAGCGCAATTTTAATGCAGTCGCTCCGGATCTCTATTGGCGGCAGCAAGCAGGGGTTCAACTCAGCGCAAAGAAGCCCGAGGAAGTGAAGCAAGCGATGGACCTGATGAAGGGCATGGACCAGGAACTTGCGGCACAGGATGCTGTGGCGGCAGGAAACTTTGCACGTCAGCTGGAAGGAGCGAACGGCAAGCTGGGCGCCGTGGGTTACTGCATCGGCGGGAAGATCGCCTATCTTCTAGCGACCAAGCCGGGTGTGGACGCCGCCGTCTCCTACTACGGGATCGCCATCTACGGTGCACTCGATAAGGCGAGTGAAATCAAATGCCCGCTTCTCTTGCACATTCCTGAAGAAGATCATCTCTGCCCGCCCGAGGCACAGGCAAAAATCAAACAAGCTCTCGCATCACGAAGCGGTGTCAGAATCATGACCTATCCAGGAGTGGACCACGCGTTCGCTCGCCAGGGTGGCGATGCATTTAACGCGGAGGCGACAAAGCGGGCCGATGCAGGCACGGCTGCCTTGTTTGCCGATGCGCTGGCGGTGTCGCAGTGACAGGACTTGATGAGGCCCGGCTTGAAATCGCCCAGGGAAGTAGAATACTAGCCGGCGAAAAGATCTTGGACGCCTATGGCCATGTGAGCCGGCGTCATCCCGGCCGCCCAGATAGATTCCTGATCCCGCGGGATATGGCACCCGCTCTCGTCACGCCTGCCGACGTGCTTGAACTTGATCTGGGCGGAGTTGCTGTTTCTGCTAAGGATACGAAGCTGTTCCTCGAAAGGTTCATACACGCAGAGATCTATCGCAAACGCCCTGAAGTGCAAGCTGTCGTACATAGCCACGCACCCGGTGTTCTGCCCTTTGCCGCTGTACCGTCGGTGCCGGTGAAAGTTGTTTCGCACATGTGTGGTTTTCTTCAGGGTATGCCTTCGCCGTTTGATCTTGCTGACCATGCCGGACCGGCAAGCGACCTGCTCATCCGCAATGGCGAGCAAGGGCACGCACTCGCACAGCATCTCGGAGAAGCGGCAGTAGTGCTGATGCGAGGACATGGTTACACCGCTGTCGGATCAGGCGTTCCAGAAGCGGTGTTTCGAGCCATCTACACTTCACTCAACTGCGAGGTTCAACGTCACGCCATGCAGCTTGGGCAGCCGATCTATTTGAGTGAGGGCGAGGCAAGGACTGCGAACGCATCGGTCATGCCGGAGTCAGGCCGTGCTTGGGATCTCTGGTGTCACGTACACGTGCCAGACGGATCGCTGAATGCTTAGGGAAAGCCCTTACTTCCTACCCACAATCTTCACGAGTATAGGTTGAAACTAGCAGGTCATCAGGAGAACGAAATGCAAAGCAAAGTGTGGTTTATCACGGGCGCTTCCCGTGGTCTTGGGCGTATCTGGGCGGAGGCTGCACTGCAGCGCGGCGATAAAGTAACAGCGACCGCCCGCAATTTGGCCGATGTCGCCGACCTGCAGCAGCAGTTTGGGGATGCCGTCCTGCCGCTTGCGCTGGATGTCACCAATCCCGGACAGGTCGAGCAAACGGTGCAGCAAGCGTACACGCACTTCGGCAGGTTGGATGTGCTGGTCAACAACGCCGGCTTCAGCCTGATTGGGACCGTTGAGGAAGCAACGGACGCTGAAATCCAAGGCTTGTTCGATGCGAACTTTTTCGGTTTAGTCCGAGTGCTCAGAGCGGCTCTGCCCTTGTTGAGGCAGCAGGGCAGCGGGCACGTCCTGGGCATATCGAGTGGCCTCGGCATTGTGCCGGCGCCGCTCATTGGCTTCTACTGCGCAACGAAGGCAGCAGTTGAATCGCTTCACGAAACAATGGCGCAAGAAGTAAAGGCATTCGGCATCAAGGTGACCCTGGTTGAGCCTGGTGCATACGCAACTGAATTCGGAAAGTCGGCAAAACGGGCAGCTCCGATGGAAGCCTATGAGGACTTCCGCCAACAGATTATGGAGCACCTGGTCACTCTGGAGCGCGGCGATCCGCAGGCAACGTCCTCAGCCATTCTCAGGATCGTGGACGAGGAAAACCCGCCTCTGCGACTCGCTCTCGGGTCCATGCTACTGCCCACAGCACAGGCCGCCTATGCTGATCGCATCGCTACTTGGGAATCGTGGAAGGATGTTTCGAACGCGGCGCAGGGTGAATCGTTTGTGGCCCCTTTTTAACACTTCTGATATACGGCAGGGTGCCCTGGCACCCTGCCGATAGTTGGACCATCCTGCCGACCATATTGGACTACGGTTCTGTGTGCGGTGCTGGAGAAATCAAACCAAGGGTGCGGGCCAGGACGAGTTCCGCAATGACAGACAGCACCCTTTAGAGACTGGATCGCTTGGTGGATTGCTGAAGGACCACAAAGCTGTCTCTGGCCAATGAACTAATTTGTGGGGTTCAGAGTGCAAGCGTAGCTGGCTGCTACAGCTGTATCCCCGCCTGTGTAGCGAGGCCAGGCGGGCCAGGAACACATGGGCCTCTCTCGACGATGGGCACGCTTGTTCTGGTCGATCGCAATCATATTAACGGGTGGCTGGCCTTCGTCGGCCCACCGATCCAAAGCTCCGATTGTGTCAAAGCC